>JAFDKD010000103.1 GCA_019307165.1 Deltaproteobacteria bacterium
GTGAGGATGCCGGATTCGTAAGAAGGCATGAATCGGACATACCGTTCTTTCATGCCTTGTTTCAGGGCATCCACCCCGGGGATTGAGGATGATTCCAAGCCCTCGGATGTCTCTCCCCCCCTGGTAACCTCCGTAACGATTTCCTGGGCCAGAGGCTTGATCTGACGTGTCTTGAAATACAGGTCCATGGATGCGCAGGAACAGAACAAGCATGCAGCGGCCGCCAGCAAAAGAACAGGGGATTTGAAATAAAGTTTCATGACGATCTCCTTAATACCTATTTCATTTCATTGCGGGCCGAATCCACAGGATTTTTTTAGATGGTCCGCCGAAGTTTGCACATTTAAAACCTGAATTTTGCAATATTCAGGTAAAACCAGTTCCTTCACTCCAGCCCACTTTACTCACTTTCGCGACCTGGAAATTGCACCGCCCCCTATGGTGGCGTTATGAGGACAGGGTCCTCTCGGCCGGATTATTTATCTACCAGAATTCCCCTTGTCTTTTCCAGCAAATTCCCCTCTTCAGCAGCGATCCGCTTGAAAAAGGCGAGTGTTTTTTCCAGGGAATTGTCATGATATACAAGCACACCCTCAAACACATGGAAATACCGGTGGTAGAGAGCAACGACAGCAAAATAGGCATTGTTCAGCCCGTGTCCGCCGAATGCAGTGTACCGCCGGGTCTGCAACCGGGGTTTAAGCCGGTCGAACACGACCTGGGCATCTCGGAAGCAGGCCTCCCTTCGAGACACTTTCAGGTCCCTGTGAACCGGTGAACCATAGATATCTTCCAAATTTTTTATAAAGGAATCCAGAAACGCCGAAAACAGCCGTTCGTCTTCGAGGTTTCGGCGGGCTTCCGCGGCGAGCGGGTGATGGCGCCCGTATTTCGCTTCAAAAAACCGGCACGCCCCGACTTTGCCCAACAGAACCGCGATCCCTTCGTTGAATCCTGACTGGCCGGGGACATACAGGGTGGCGTGGGTCATTTCATGCAGAATGGTTTCCACGAGGTCCACCGTAGATCCCCTGATGAGGTTGAGGGTCACGGGGTCGTCGAACCACCCCAGTGTACTGTAGGCATCCGCCATACCCAAATGGACATCCAGGTCTTTTGCCGCTAGTTTTTTCTTTTCATTCAACGCATCGTCCTTGTCGAAGAAACCCAGATAGGGCATGTCCCCGACAATGGGAAACCACCATGTCACAAGCGTCAGGCTGTCCTTCGGGGCGGCGGCCACAAGATAAATCGGGGGGCGCCCCGTTTCCAAGTAAACGGAGCGATAACTCCCGGTTTCCTTCAGGCCCAGTTCCTCGACGCCGAATCGCACAATTTCCGAAACGAGTAACAACCGTTGCTTTTCGTCCGGGCTCAGCGTATCGCCTGCCAGTGCCTCCTCAACAGGGACCGAGTCGCTGATCAGGCGAAACTGGCCCAAGCCCGCCTGAATCACATAACCCATGCGGCATCCCGCAAAGAGGAAAAGAAACATCATCGCAATGCCCAGATGCCGCATGCCCGATATGGCGTCGGTATTCCCTATCCTGTTCATGTAAAGATTATAGCCTGCCTGCCGCAGATTTCAATATAAGGGCAGGGGATGGTTTCGCGTTGCGGGTTGCGCTTCGCGGTTGGAGGTTAGAGGATCGCTTCGCTTGAGGTTGGAGGCGGTCCAGTTTTCCCCGCCAAACAACGGCGGGATCTTCGACAGGTGTCGGGTGTCACTCGAATACGCCGTCAGAGAGAGTTGGGCGCCTTACGGCGATTACGACAACGACAACGAGCACGAAGGTTCCCCTCTTCGTGCAGTTTCCCGATCGATTAGACTTGTCGGAGCGTAGCGGAGATCCCGCCGTCCTTGGGCGGGGCCGCCCCCCACAGAGGCAGCGCTGCCTGCCCACCGTAGCTCGTTAGAGCGAAGGTGGGACACCTGTCTTCCGTCCTCCGCCCTCAGCCTTCCGTCCTCCGTCCTCTGCCTTCCGTCCTCCGCCCTCTGCCTTCCGCCCTCTATAATCTGTCTTCTCCAGACTCTAGACGCTCATCTCTACACTCTCCCAATCCCAATTCCGAAATCCGCCTTATGTTCGCTGTCCTCTGTCTTCCGACATCTGCCTTCCGACCTCCGACCTCTGTCCAGGGCGCATCGATTTTTATTGTCAACAGCAGTATTTTGGTTTTTAATAGAATAAGTTAGACGGTATGGGAGCGATGACGCAGTCCCGCTGCACTCCTGCTGTGAGGCCGCTTTCGCAGCGCGGGCGATCCCGGGGGCGTTGCAAAAGTCATGGAGGTTTTCATGAAGGATGTCGGTGTGGGTTTCCCACTCCAGAAACACTACGGATTCCGGTTCATTCTGATGTTCATTTTCGCGCCGGCGCTTTTTATGTTGTCGGCCTGCACGGATGAAAAACCCGGGGAGCCGATGGCGCCCAAGGTGATTGTCCGGATGAAGGCGCCGCCGATACCTGAGCCGCAACCCCGAGAAACGATCGAGACGGAGTCTGTGTCGCCCCCACACGAACCGGATGCATCCACCGGGCAGCGTGAGTCGGACACGGGGCCCGCGCCGGCCCATGACCCCGGGGAAGGATCGGCAGCGACTGCAACCCCGGAAAATACGTCTGAAAAGGACGGTGCGAACATTGCCGTTCCGGCGCCGGCGGTCGAAAATGAAAAGGCCGAATCCCCCGACCCGACAGGCGATCCCGACCGCGCGAAAGCCGAACCGCAAGATGGGCTTTACAGGGTGAAACCGGGAGATACCCTTGCCTCCATATCCGCGAGGGATGACGTTTACGGCAGCATTCTGAAGTGGCCCTGCCTGTTCCGGATAAACATGGATAAACTGAATCATCTGGGCGTATCGGAAAATCTCCCCGAAAGGGCTTTGCCCGAAGGAGCGGTTTTGGCCTATGTGACCCACGAGCAGGCGGTAATCAATGTGGCGCAACTGGGTTCGGAAACGTGGGTCGTCAACGTGCTTTCATCCAAAAAGCCGGGACGGATCGTACCTGCCGCGCTTCGATTGATGAAAGGCGGTTTCAGGGTTTACATTGTCCGCGCCGAAGTGAAAGGGGATTACTGGATGCGTCTCCGAGCCGGTTTTTTCAGCGATGCGGCCCAGGCCAGGGCCGCCGGCGAGAAGATCGCTCAAATCGTCACCACCGGCAAACCCTGGGTGGCTAAGGTCGGTGGGACCGAACTACAGGAATTCGGCGGGTACTGAGGGCTGCCATATGGAAAGCAAACAGGTCATCGTGGGCGTAACCGGCGGCATTGCCGCTTACAAGGCCGCGGAACTGGTGAGACTACTGGTGAAATCGGAAATCCGCACGCGGGTCGCCATGACGCGCCATGCCACCCGCTTCGTGACTCCCCTCACCTTCGAAACACTGTGCGGGAACCCCGTTATTCACGATATGTGGGAGGGAGAGGGGACCGCCATGGCCCACATTGACTGGGGGCAGGAGGCCGACCTCATCATCATCGCGCCCGCTACCGCCAATTTCGTTGCCAAGATGGCCCACGGCATAGGGGACGATTTTCTCTCCACCATGCTTCTGGCCGCCACGGCCCGGGTCATGGTGTGCCCCTCCATGAACACGCATATGTACGAAAACCGGGCGGTCCAGGCAAACCTCGCGCTCCTCCGAGACCGGGGCATTGTCGTGATGGATCCTGGAAAAGGGCAGTTGGCGTGTCGGACCGAAGGGCCGGGCCGGCTTCCCGAGCCCGTGGAAATACTGGATCGGGCCGCGGCGCTTCTCTCCCCGCAGGACCTCTCGGGCCTGACGATTCTTGTCACGGCCGGGCCTACGGTGGAACCCATCGATCCGGTACGGTTCGTCAGCAACCGCTCTTCCGGTAAAATGGGCTATGCCCTGGCCGACGCAGCCCGGAAGCGGGGCGCCGCCGTCATCCTGGTAAGCGGCCCCACAAACCTGACGCCGCCGACCGGCGTGGAACATATCGGCGTGAAAAGCGCCGAAGACATGCGGACGGCCGTGCTGGATAGACGCAAAAACTGCCACATCATCATTAAGGCGGCCGCGGTTGCGGATTACAGACCCCGGCAAAGCAGGGATCAGAAGATCAAGAAGGGTCCGGAAGGCGTTTCCCTGGAACTGGTCAAAAATCCCGATATTTTGGCGGAACTGGGCGCTTCAAGACACGATTATCCCGGCGTGCTGGTGGGGTTTGCGGCAGAAACCGAGGACCTGCTGGAAAATGCTACCGAAAAAGTGCGTGCCAAAAATCTTGACATGATCGTTGCCAACGATGTCACCCGGACGGACGCGGGGTTTGACAGCGACACCAACAAGGTCAAAATCATAACCAAAGACGGCGCTGTGGAAGATGTCCCACTGATGCCCAAGGGGAAAGTGGCGGACCTGGTGCTGGACAGGTCCAAGGCAATTTTGGACAAGAACTTCGAGTAACCAAAGCCCATTTGTTCAAGGCTTTCCAATGCAGGTTGCCGGATGGTGGAGACAGGCTCGAACATGAAGCGGGAACTCAAGGCCGTAATTAAAGACGCCAAAGGCTTGTTGGATGCTTACAGGGACCTGGGTGTGGACGCGCCGCCCGTATCGCCGAATGCGTTGCGCACGCGGGAGGAACAGGCGCCGTCGGCGCTTCAAGCGGATTCGCCGGAGACCGCGGATACCCTTGAGGCCTTGAGAGCATTCGTGGGCGACTGCCGCAGGTGCAAGCTCCACCAGGGCCGAAACAAACTCGTATTTGGAGAAGGATCAGCCCGGGCCCGGGTCGTTTTTGTCGGGGAAGGACCCGGTCGGGACGAGGACAGGGAAGGCCGTCCTTTTGTGGGGGAGGCGGGCAAGCTTCTGACACGCATCATAGAAAACGGAATGGGATTGCGCCGCGAGGAGGTCTACATCTGCAATGTGGTCAAGTGCCGGCCGCCGCGGAATCGCGATCCCGAAAGGGATGAAATCGAGACCTGCCTGCCGTTTCTGAAGCGTCAACTGGCCGTCATCAAACCCGAAGTCATTTGCGTGCTCGGGCGGGTCGCCGGTGAAGCGCTCCTGGGTCCGGATTTCAAGATTTCGCAACGAAGAGGCCAGTGGCACGAATACATGGGAATCCCGTTGATGCCGACATATCATCCGGCCTACCTTCTGCGCAACCCGTCCGCCAAACGGCCCGTGTGGAAAGACGTTCAAGGCATGATGGACCGACTCGATCTGGAGGTCAAAAAGAATGGCTAGACGTTTTCAGAAAAAGGGTCATCCGATCCCGGATGGACCGACTGCCCGAAAAACGAACGGGAAAAAGGGCCTTGCCGGCTTTGGCCTGCATGTCGTCCTTGCGCTTCTGTGTTTGCTCGTCTGTTTCCGTCCCGCCGAATGTCTCCCGACCGGCGGGGAGGTCGTGATCATCGAGATGGAAGGCTCCATCAATCCGGGTACGGCCCTGTACCTGAAACGCGGTCTGGCGGAGGCCGCCGCCAAGGGCGCGGCCCTTGTCGTCATCCGTCTGGACACGCCGGGCGGGCTGGCCTCGTCCATGCGAACCATGGTCAAGGCCATTCTCAACTCGCCCGTTCCGGTGGTCGTGTATGTGGGCCCCAAAGGCGCGGGCGCGGCCTCGGCCGGTGTCATGGTCACCATCGCGGCCCACGTGGCGGCCATGGCGCCGGGGACGAATATCGGCGCCGCGCATCCGGTCACGGCGGGGGGCAAGGACATCGAAAAAACCATGTCCGAAAAAGTGGTCAACGACATGGCGGCTTACGCCAGGGGCATTGCCCAGGAAAAAGGCAGGAACGGGGAGTGGGTGGAGAAGGCCATTCGTGAAAGCGTTTCCATCACGGCCGATGAAGCCCTGGAAAAAAACGTCATCGAGCTGGTGGCCGAGGATATGGACGAACTTTTGCGCCTCCTGGACGGCAGGGTGGTGAAGCTGCCCTCGGGCGAGGTCACCCTAAAAACGGCCGGCCTCGCAAAAACTTACTATCACCCGGGCTTCCGCGACAGGGTACTCAAGACCATCAGCGACCCCAACATCGCCTACATCCTGATGATGATCGGCCTTGCCGGGATTTATTTTGAACTGGCTCACCCCGGCGCCATCTTTCCCGGCGTCATCGGCGGAATTTCCCTGGTCCTGGCGTTTTTTGCATTTCAAACCCTTCCGGTCAATTATGCCGGGCTTATCCTCATCGCCCTGGCCATCATATTTTTTGTTGCGGAGATAAAGGTTACCAGCTACGGTATTTTGTCCATCGGGGGGTTGGTCTCGCTTACCCTGGGCTCCATCATGCTCTTTGAGGACGTAGGCGTATCGCTGAGACTGATGCTGCCCACGATCGTACTGGTGGGCGGCTTTTTCGTGACGGTTGCCGGCCTCGCCTTCCGCGCCTTCGCAAGCCGGCCCAAGGGGGGCGCCGAGGGCATGCTGGGAGAAGTGGGTCTGGTCAAGGAGGCGCTGGACCCCGAGGGTCTGGTATTCATTCACGGCGAATACTGGCGCGCCGAAGCCGATGAACCGATCGGGCCGGGGGAAAAGGTGACCGTCGTAGGTGTCGAGGGATTGGTTTTGAGGGTCAAAAAGGTCCCCGTTCAAGGCAGGTAAACAGGGCTGAAAGAAAGGCATGTGACGAACGATTTTACCTCAACATCCCCCTTTGCAAAGGGGGAATAAGGAAAATTTCCAACGCGTATTAAAGGAACCGATTTGACACGACACCCGGGAGGCCATGATGGGCGTCAGATTATTTCCGAAAATGCTGCCGGCGTTTTTCATCCTGCATTGCCGGAACCCGCTATTCAAAACTGAGCCAAAAACGCTACCCCGGAAACAGTCGAAAAAAGCCACTCACCACACCTCACCAAAGATCCGCCGGCATCCCTATCTCATCCGACAAACCATCAGGGAGATCGAAGCCCTGGTTGCCCTGATCTGTCTCGGAAGAGCTTTCGGGGAGGAGCAGGCGTTGGCTATCATCTATATCCTGCATCTCCGTGTTGTTTACCATCAATATCCTACGCCGATGATATCAAACAGTCACCGACCTTTGGCTGAGGGTTTTCGTTCATTTTTTGTTGTTTTTTGCTTCACAATATCTTGAACTACCCTTTAAAAGTGTCGGATAATATTATGTTATAAAAAAGATTGGGAGAGATTGTGCAATGAATGACCCTCGTGGTTCGATTTGGCGGAAGTGGGATCTCCATTTACACACGCCCGCATCCTTTGACTATCAGGACAAGTCAGTATCAAACGAAAAGATAACTGCGGCGGGATTGTGACCATTCATGCTGGTAGCAAAAGCAGTTCAGTTGAAAATATCACCAATTGTTTGCCTCATAAAATAGCACTGAAGCACGACTTGCTGGAACAATACGACGTTTTTGAGATGGGGAAAGTCCAGGATATTCAGGAATACAAAGAAATAGTCCTCCCGAAAATTCGCAAAAGCCCCCCAATGATAATGTGTTCAGACAATCATAACATTAGGAAATATAGTGTTAAGGAATGGTGCTGGATTAAAGCTGACCCTACTTTCGCAGGACTGTTGCAGACTCTTCGTGAACCCGATGACAGGGTGTTTGTCGGGGGCAGTCCGGCGGTTTTGCAAAGAATCTCAGAGCGTCCTTCAAAATATATTAAGGCTTTCTACATGAAAAAGGCCCTGCCATCATCACTAGATGAACAATGGTTTGATGACATCAAAGTGGAACTGAATCCTGAAATGGCGGCTATTATAGGGAATAAGGGCAATGGCAAAAGCGCATTGTCGGATTCGATCGGGATAGTTGCAAACTCCAAAAACTACGACGATTTTTCGTTTCTCAACGAAAGGAAGTTTTGCAAAAAAAGAGGCGGTAACAAGGCCAGAAACTTTTTTGCCCAGCTTGAATGGATTAGTGGCGATGTGTCATCTGAGGTGTTGTTAGACGACCGGCCTGACGATAGGGCCGTAGAGATAGTTAAGTACATACCTCAGAAGTTTTTTGAGCAGCTGTGTAACGAGGAGGACGAAGCCTTTCAGCAAGAGTTGGAAAGGGTAATTTTTGACTTGGTGGAAGATAAGGCCGGGAAAGAA
>JAFDKD010000699.1 GCA_019307165.1 Deltaproteobacteria bacterium
ACTCAAGGAACTCATTCCTCATGCTTCATTTGTCACTTTCCCCGGGTGCCGGCACTGTTTTTTTATCGAAGCGGCGGATGCGTTCAACGCGGAGGCGATCGGGTTTTTCAATGACGATTGATCTCTTCGATTTAAGCGGAATGGTGGCGCTGGTCACCGGGGGGACCCGGGGTCTGGGCGAGGCAGCAGCTATGGCCCTGGCAAAGGCGGGCGCGGATGTGGCCGTATGCGGCAGGAGCCGGAACGATCTGAAGCGGGTCGCCGCCAATATCGGCGGTCTTGGGCGGGAAGCGGAAGGGTTCCGCCTGGATGTCACGTCCAACGACGCCATCCGGGAAGGGGTGGATCAAGTCCTGGCCCGCTTCGGCAAGGTGGACATCCTGGTGAATAACGCGGGTATCAACCACAGGGCCGCGGTGCTGGATTTTCCGGAAGAACAGTGGGACCGGGTCATCGATACCAATCTGAAAGGCTACTTTCTGGTGACCAAGGCGGTGGCGCCGCAGATGCTGGGACGCGGTTACGGCAAGGTGATCAACATCAGCTCCATCCTGGGGACCGTGGCGCTGCCCAATCTGGCGGCATATGCCGCTTCAAAGGGGGGCGTGGACCAATTGACCAAGGTCATGGCCCTGGAGTGGGCCACGGAAGGGGTCCGGGTCAACGCCATCGGGCCGGCCTACTTTGAAACGGAACTGGTGGCCGCTCTGCGCAACGACCCGGAACGGTTCAATTTTATCAAGGAACGAACGCCCATGGGTCGCTTCGGGCACCCTTCCGAACTGGAAGGGATCGTTATTTTCCTGGCCTCGCGTGCCTCGGATTTCATCACGGGCCAGACCATGTATATCGACGGCGGCTGGACCGCCTGGTAATCAGTAGGCAGAGGGCGGCAGGCGGAGAATATCGAATAACGAATATCGAACAAGGAATGTCGAAGGGCCGGAAGGCAGAGGGCGGATGACGGAGGACCGAGGGCAGAAGAAAACAATCTTCAATCTTCAATGTTCAATCCAAAAGGGGGAGATCATGAAGCTCAAAAACGGCGCTGAATACATGGAGAGCTTGAGAAAACTGAACCCGATCATTTATTACAAGGGAGAACGGATCAAAGATGTTACCCGGCATCCGGCAACGGCTCCCCACGTCAGGTCGGCGGCTATGACCTACGCATTGGCCAGCGATGAGGAGCACAAGGATCTGGCCACGACCGCTTCTCACCTGACCGGCCGCACCATCAGCCGGTTCACGCACGTGCACCAGAACGTGGAGGACCTGATCAAGAAGATCAAGATGCTGAGGGTGCTGGGTCAGAAAACAGGGACCTGTTTTCAGCGTTGCGTGGGGCTCGACGGCATCAACGCCGTTTATTCCGTGGCCTACGAGGTGGATGAGAAGTACGGGACCGATTACCTGGAACGGTTCAAGAAATGGCTGATTCGCATTCAGGATGAAAACCTCATGGTGGTGGGGGCCATGACCGACCCCAAGGGCGACCGCTCCAAGGGCCCGGCCGACCAGCCCGACCCGGACCAGTACGTCCACGTGGTGGAGCGGCGCGACGACGGCGTGGTGATCCGGGGGGCCAAGCTCCACATGACAGGCGGCGTCAACTCCCACGAAATCCTCATCATGCCCACCACGGCCATGGATGAACGGGCAAAGGACTACGCCATCGTGTGCGCCGTGCCCGTGGACGCCCCCGGCATCACCATGATCTTCGGCCGGCAGGCCAGCGACGACCGGCGCGACAAGCGGGAGCGCCTGGATTCGGGAAAGCCCTCATTCGGGGCCGTAGGCGGTGAGGCCGTCATCGCCTTCGAGGACGTGTTCATCCCCAATGAGAGGATCTTCCTGGACGGGGAGACGGACTTTACCGGCGTCCTGGTATACCGGTTCGCCGCCCACCACCGGGCCAACTACGGGGCGTGCAAGACCGGCCTCATGGACGTGCTCACCGGCGCGGTCAGCTATTTGACCCAGGTCCAGGGAACGGCCAGGGGATCGCACGTAAAGGACAAGGTCACGGAGATGATCCACCTGTGCGAGACGCTGTATTGTTCGTCCATTGCCTGCTCGGCCGAGGGTTGGCCCACGCCCTCGGGCGCGTACATGGTGGACACCATGCTGGCCAATGTGTGCAAGCAGAACGTGACGCGGTTTCATTTCGAGGTGGCGCGGCTGGCCATCGACCTGGCCGGCGGTTTTCTGGCCACACTGCCCAGCGAGTACGACCTGGAGAGCGAGGACGTGGGGCATCTGGTGAAAAAGTATTTTTCAGGCGTTTCCGGCATCCCCACCGAGCACCGCATGAAGGTGGCCCGTCTTATCGAGGCCATGACCGGGGGCACGGCCCTGATCGAATCCATGCACGGGGCGGGCTCACCCCAGGCCCAGCGCATCATGATCCTGCGCGAAGGGGACCTCGCCAAGAAAATCAAACTGGCCAAGGCCCTGATGGGCATCCCGCAGAAGGAGCCGGCCGGGAAATAGATCAGAGGACGAAGATCGGAGGACGGACCCGGCTTCGCTAAAGGGCAGCTACGCCGCGGCAAGGGGCAGAGGGCGGAAGGCAGAGGACCAGAAGTCAGAAGACAGAGGGCAGAGGGCACACATGAAAAGTGATGTCAAGAAAAAGTTCTCCATTACCGTGAAATCGATTTTTTGATTTCACAGGACGACCATTGGCCTTGCTGACTGCGTAAGATTGCCCCTTTACCAAACATTTGGGTGCGCTCTCAGTCGGTTGTCCGGATCAACATGACAGTGCGGGTCTTGTTCTTTCCAGTCACA
>JAFDKD010000700.1 GCA_019307165.1 Deltaproteobacteria bacterium
ACGGTAAAATTATTAAGGAAGGCTTAATGATGACAACCATCACCATGATACCCCTTGAAGATTTTGAACGGGTACGCAAGGCTGAGCTGGAAACAAACAAACGACTGGATCTCCTGGCGGACATGTGTCGCGCCAATGCCCTGGCGGCCGTGAAACAGGCCGGTTCCGGGCATCTGGGGTCCAGTTTCAGCGCTATGGATATTGTGGTTCGGCTCTATTACGAAGAGATGAACGTTCCCTCGGTGGGGCTGGATCACCCTGATCGCGACGTCTATTTTTCTTCCAAAGGCCATGATGTCCCGGGGCTTTATTCGGTCCTGTTTTCACTGGGACTTCTGTCTGAGGAGAAATTTTTCAAACTGCGGCGGTTCGGAGGCCTGGACGGTCATCCGGACATTGCATGTCCCGGAGTGGAAGCCAATTCCGGATCCCTGGGAATGGGGATTTCCAAAGGGCGGGGAATTGCCTGGGCTAAAAGATATTTGAGGCGCGGTGGACGTGTCTTTGTCATGACCGGAGATGGTGAACTTCAGGAAGGTCAGAATTTTGAGGCACTGCAGTCTGCAGTTCAGCAGGGAATTGGAAATCTTACCGTGATCGTGGACCACAACAAGGTGCAGTCCGATAGAGAAGTCAGCCGGATTGTGAGTCTTCATGATCTGAAAGCGAAGCTTGCTGCCTTCGGATGGCACGTGGCTCGATGTGATGGGCACGACCAGGAGGCCCTGGCCCGGGTGTTCGATCAGTTTCGTCAGATAGAAGATACCCCGAAGATATTGATTGCCGATACCGTCAAGGGGCGGGGAGTATCCTTCATGGAACATCCCCGTGCCCTTCAGGAAGGGGGAGGCTTTTACCGGTGGCACGCGGGGGCGCCGCCTGATGGGGAATTCATGGAGGCTCACGGGGAAATCGTTGCCCGCATCAACAGGCGGCTGGCAGCGCATGGTCTCGATTTTATTACGCTGAAGGAGGTGCCGCCGCCTCGAAAGCCGGAACCCTTCTATACGCTGGAGGGGGAGCCTGAAAGCACGATAGAGAAGGAACCCAGATTCAAGGTTACGGACGAGTATGTGTCCGCGGTCTATGGAGAATCTCTGATGGATGTGGCCGGGCGACGGGACGATGTGGTTGTGCTTGATGCGGACCTGGCTGCGGATTGCAAGGTTCGGACCTTTGAACTGACCTACCCGGACCGCTTTATAGAGAACGGCATTGCCGAGCAGGATATGGTGTCCATGGCGGGTGGTCTTGCGCGGCAGGGGTTGCTTCCCGTCGTGAATTCTTTTGCAAGTTTCCTGGCTTCCCGTGCCAACGAACAGATATACAACAACGCCGGGGAACAGACGAAAATCATCTATGCGTGCCATTATGCCGGGTTGATTCCAGCCGGTCCGGGGAAATCCCACCAGAGCCTTCGGGACATCTCTCTTTTTGGGGCACTGCCCAATTGTGAGATTCTTCAGCCCTGCAATGGGGAAGAGACTCGTATGGTTGTGGACTATGCCGTGGATGTGGCACGGGAAAATGTGATGATTCGACTGATTATCGGACCTTCGCCTCGGGAGATCAGGCTTCCTCCTGGTTACAAACTGAAGAAGGGCAGGGGCGTAACACTTGCGGATGGGGATGATGCGGTGCTGTTTGCCTATGGGCCGGTCATGATCCACGAGGCGATGCTGGCTTCAGAACTGCTGGCTCGAAAAGGGACCGGCCTTCGGGTTGTCAATAGCCCATGGTTGAATCGTATGGATCGTGAATGGATGATGGAGCAGATTCGTCCTTTCAAACACATCTTCGTTGTGGAAGACCATGCCCCGGTAGGCGGGTTCGGCGATTTTCTGTTGAATGAACTGATCGGTGCGGGAGGCCTGAGATCCCGGTCTTTCGCGAAGTTTGCCGTGGAGGGATATCCCGCCTGCGGTACGCCCGCTGAGGCGCTTCGTTTCCATAGCCTGGACGGCGCATCTCTGGCGGATCGGGTTCTTTCCGGTATTCGATCCGGACCCGCTGCGTAATCTTCTTATATGACAATGAAAACAGAATCCAAATATGATGATCTTCCTCGCGTGTGGGTATTGATACCGGTGGAGACAAAGGCCCGCGAATACCATGCAAAGCTCTTGCTTTCGTGTGTGGCGGCGGAAGCCGGTTTCGGGGTGATTCTGGGCCGCAAAGGCATTCTGGAGTTTAATGTTCGTTTTTTGCCACGTGGCATTCTTTTCAGTAACAATATTTTGACGGGCAAGGAAAACCTGTTCGGTCGCTATCGGAGGATGGGTTACACGGTTACCGCATGGTGTGAAGAGGGGATTGCTTACCGCAATCGTCAATCTTATCGAAACGAACGAGTGTCGAGAGAAGCCGTGCGCGGGTTGGAACGATTCTTTGCATGGGGAAACTACCATGCTGAGGATGTGAGGCGGGCAACGGATCTTTCCGATCACCGGAAGATTGTACCCAGTGGGAGTCCCCGGTTGGATTTGCTTCGCCCCGAGTTTCGAGAGTTTTATCGGGATGAGGCGGATAAAATTCGAGCTCGGTATGGACGGATCGTCCTTGTAAATACCAACTTTCATAGATTCAATCATTTCCTGGGACGGGGGGCCTATCTGAAAGATCTGAAAAAGAAGGGCAAAGTACCCACAGCGGAACGGGAGGCGTTCTTTCAGCAGTGGATTGACTTTCTGGAGCTGATGTATGGGGCCTTTTCGAGGATGCTCAGACCGCTCAGTGCCGCGTTGCCTGCTCATACAATCGTTGTGCGGCCCCACCCCTCCGAAGACCAC
>JAFDKD010000701.1 GCA_019307165.1 Deltaproteobacteria bacterium
GCGGCCCTGCCCGCCCCCTTGATAGAAAGCGAGCTTTTCGGTCACGAAAAAGGCGCCTTTACCGGTGCAAGTTCCCGAAGAATAGGACGTTTTGAACTGGCCGACGGCGCCACCCTGTTGCTGGATGAAATCGGCGAACTGCCCCTGGAACTGCAGAGCAAACTGTTGAGGGTGCTCGAGCACGGTGAATTTGAACGCCTGGGAAGTTCCAAGACCTTGAACACGGATGTTCGGATCATCGCCGCCTCGAACCGGGACCTGGAAGAGGAAGCTGAAAAGGGAACTTTTCGCAGGGACCTCTGGTACCGGCTCAATGTGTTTTCCATCACGGTCCCCCCCCTGCGGGACCGCGTGGATGACATCTCGCTGCTGGCCGCCCACTTTCTGGAGAAATTCTCCCGAAAGCACGGCAGGCGGATCGAAACCATTTCGCGGAAGGCCATGGAGGCGCTGCAGTCCTACCCCTGGCCGGGGAACGTCCGGGAGCTGGAAAACATCATCGAGCGGGGGGTGATCAGCAGTGCGGGCGACAAACTGCAACTGCCCGTTCCCGTGGGCGTGGCGCCTGAAAACATTGAGACCTCTGAAGAGCCAAAAACACTGGCGCGGGTGGAACGCGAGGCTATTCTCAAGGCCGTGGAAAAAACCCGCTGGCGCATTGACGGCCCCAAGGGCGCAGCCAAAATCCTCGGCCTGAAACCCTCGACGCTCCGCTCCCGGATGCAGAAGCTGGGCATCCGGAAACCGTAACGATCTTTTTAAGCTCAGCCCTTAATTCCAAATAATCTCTTCTTAAGAATCGAATAACTTCAATGCAATGAAAGTGAACAAAAAATATATCTCTCACAGAGTCACAGAGTTCACAGAGGTTTGTTATTTTCTTACAGTGCCTCGTTGAAATGTATCGGGAGACCGCGTTCCTTATGGACCTGTGATGAAATTGAAATACACATGTCGGCCCTATCAGGAAAAAGTACGGTACACCATCTGTTGAATCTCTTATTTCTCTGTGGTCTCTGTGCCTCTGTGAGAGATTTTCCTGTGACTGAGACACACTCACGTACCAGCAAATTACCCACTGAAAACCCGGAAGCCACCTTTGCAAAGGGGGTTGGAGGCTGTCCGATAACCGCCGAAATACCAAGAAAACTCCTCCACTCTTGTCGAAGATCCCGCCGTTAGGCGGGGATGGGGGAGGCGGAGCCTGCCCCGTACTTGATCCGGGGGGAGGGGAATTGAGTTATCGGACAGCCTCACGCCCCACTTTTTCAAAGGGAAAACATATCGTAAGAAGATAATATCACAAAGGTTTTCAAATGCGAGCGGATTGTCGGCCCAGATCCCGCGATATTTCGCGAAAACGCGAAATATCGCATATTTCATTCTGCCCCCTACCCCCCTTTCCCCTGTCAATCGAAATAAACCAAATAAATTCATAATGTTGTTCCCGTCTTGAAGACGATGCCGATTCGGCACAATATTTGTAGTTAGCAATGACAGGAATTCGCTCTTGTGGTCATTCCCCGCCAAAGGGCGGCGGGATCTACGCTTCGCTCCGACCGGCAAAAGCCGATTCCAGCAAACGCAATGACTTCCGGATGCCGGATCAAGTCCGGCATGACGATTTTGGTTTCTTATAAGTGAGACGATATTGAGAAACATTTTGGTCCACAACCTTCAACAGGGGGCTCGCATGCAGATTTTGAATCTGATCCGCATCGAAGCGGTTCCGCAGAAACACGGAGAACTGGAGCAGACACTGCTTTCCATGGCCGACAAAATCCGAAAGATAAAAGGGTGCGTCAGCCACCACCTTTACGCAGACCTGGAAAAAAGCGGCACGCTCTGCGTGGCGGATAAATGGGAATCCAAAGAGGATTTCGATGCATACCTGGACTCGGATCTGTTTCGGGTCCTCATCGGGGCCGCGGGTGTCCTCGGGAAATCCCATGACCGCATGACCTTTACCTCCGTTTCCCGGTAACAACGAATTACAGGCCGGTATTTCCCGGCAGGGGACTTGTGTGAGTAATAATGAAAGGGGGAAAGACAAGGGGTGTCGAATTGGGCATCAATTTTCGCTGGTAAGGAATATTTTCCGACATAACCTACAACCGAGACATGAATGAAAGGAGACGAAGACTGATGAAGCAGACTAAGAGTAGAATTTTCTTATGGGTGGCCATGCTCCTGGTTGCGTCGGGCATGGTTGGCATGGCGCATGCGGCGGGCCGGATCGTCCACGACGCCGAGTATTACATCCTCGATGCCCAGAACGGCGAGAAATGGGCGGCCGAGGACAAAACCCTGAATGTCAAGCTGGCAGAACTAAAGGAAAAATACGGCACGCCGCCCAACATCATCCACATCATGTGGGACGACACGGCCTTCGGCGACGTCGGCATCCCGGCCATCCAGAAGGTCCGCGGCCTGGAAACGCCCCGTCTCAACACGATGGCGGAAGAGGGCATCCTTTTCACCCGCATGTATACGGAGGTGGGATGTACACCCAGCCGGGCCGCGTGCGCCACCGGGCGCCTGGCGGTGCGCAACGGCATGTACAACATCGGCATGCTCCTGGAAAGCCACGGGATGCGCGGTGAAGAGGTGACCATCGCCGAGGTGCTTTCCAAGGCCGGTTACGCCACCGCCTTCCACGGCAAGTGGCACCTTGGCGACATCGAGGAGAGCTATCCCCACAACCAGGGATTTGACGAGGCCTTTTTCACCGGATACAACCAGATCCTGTCCCTCAACACCAGGATTGCCGAAGGGGCCAACGCAT
>JAFDKD010000702.1 GCA_019307165.1 Deltaproteobacteria bacterium
GCATGGCCGCCACCTGGTCGTTGGCCGTGCCCCGCATGGAAAGACCGGTGCGCGAAACCTTGAAAAAAAGGAAAAGCGACAGGATCATCAGCACCGTCACGATGATCACCCAGAGGTGCTGGTGGGAAAGAACCAGACCCGCGAATTCCAGGGGTTCCTCGGGAAAAGGCGTGGGGAACACGCGGTTCACATGGCCGAAGATGATGCCGGTCATGCTCCTGAGAAAAATGCTCAGGCCCAGGGTCACCATAACCACGGCAAAGACCGGTTCGCCGATCATGGGCCTCAGGACCACCCGTTCCGTTATGATACCCAGGACTGCGAAAAAAGCGAGTGTAAGGAGGACGGCCGGTATAAATGAAAGGTGTAGCTGCGTCATCAACGTGTAGCAGACATAGGCCCCGACCATCATGATTTCGCCATGGGCAAAGTTGAGGATATCCGTGGCCTTGAAAATCAGCACGAATCCCACGGCGATCATGGCGTAGATGCAGCCCACGGCGATCCCGCTCAGGGTCAGTTTCAGAAAATATGTCAGTTCAGGACCCAATAATTGCCTCCCCGGAAATACATTGAAGATTGAAGATTGAACATTGAAAATTGAAGATTGTTCCTGGTTCCTCGTTCTTGGTTCTTTGTTCCCAGCTCGTTATAGGGCGTTATCCGTTATCCGTTATTAGTTGTTAGTGGGTAATTTGACATTTTTATATTGCCAATTTAAAATTTGCATAATACAAGAATTTTAAAAGGGCATGAATATCCTTTCCCTGATAACAGATAACGAATAACTGATAACCGAATTCCCCATTCCGTAATCCGCCCTCCGCCTTCCACCTATCGATATAACTCCCCGATCAAATCGCTGAATTTTTCTTGGATAACGGAGCGCCGCACCTTCATGGTGGCGGTCAGTTCCTCGTCGTCCTGATCCAGTTCCTTGTCCAGGATGGTGAACTTTTTGATGGTTTCCACCCTGGCAAGGGACTTGTTTACGCCCTCAATCTCCTGATGAACCAGGTCTCGGACACGTTCGTTCAAGGCCAGGCTTTTGTACGTGGTAAAGGCGATCCGGTTTGCCTGGGCCCAGTTGGACACATTGTCCAATTCGATCTGGATGAGGGCGATGATGTATTTTCGACGGTCGCCGATGATGATGGCCTCTTTGATGTAAGGGCTGAACTTGAGCTTGTTCTCGATTTCCGAGGGGGTAATGTTTTTTCCGCCGGATGTGATGATAATGTCCTTTTTGCGGTCCAGTATCTTGAGATCGCCGTTTTCGTCGAACGCGCCAACGTCACCCGTGTAGAGCCATTCGTCGACAATGGTCGAGGCCGTCGCATCGGGATTTCCATAATAGCCGGTAAACACGGAGTCGGCGGAAAGCAGTATTTCTCCGTCTTCCGCGATCCTGCATTGAATGCTCGGCAGGACTTTTCCCACGGTCCCCGGCCTGATGCTGCCGGTCTGTTGAATGGAGACCATGCCGGTCATTTCCGTGGAGCCGTAGGATTCTTTGATCCAGATGCCGATGGAATGAAAGAATTTGATGATGTCGTGCGACAGGGGAGCGGCGCCGCTTACGAAAAGACGCCCCTGAAGCAGCCCCAGCTGGTTCTTGAGATGGCGGAACATGGCCAGATACGCGATCCCGTAAAGCAGGTTCCATATAAACGGGACCTTTCGGCCGTTCCAGCGATATCGGGCGACCCGTTCTCCAATGGGCATGGCGCGCTTGAACACCCACCGCTTGAAGGGGACGGCGTCCTGCATCTTGATGATGATGCCCGAGTGCATCTTTTCCCATATTCGCGGCACCTGGAGGAATGCGGTGGGGGAGATTTCCTTGAGATCTTCCTGCAAGGTGCCCACACTCTCGGCAAAGTTGACCACATGCCCCGATTCCAGGGCGAAGAAAAGGGAGAACATGCGCTCGGCCACGTGACAGAGAGGGAGCGAGGAAACCAGTGAATCGCTGTCGTACAGGGGTTCCTGTTCAAACATGGATTGGGTCATGCTCAAGGCGTTGCGGTGAGAAAGAATGGCGCCCTTGGGCGGCCCCGTCGTCCCCGATGTGTATACGATGATGGCGGCGTCTTCACTGCGGGTGCGCGATACCATGCTCTCAAATCCGCCGGGTGCTTCCTTTTGCGCTTTACGCCCCAATTGCTCTACCTGCTCGAAACTCATGACCAGGGGGTCCGTATATCGGCGCAGACCTTTCATGTCGATGACAATGACCTTTTCCAGGAGAGGCAGCGCGTCCTTTACCTCCAGGACCTTGTCGGTCTGTTCCTGGTCCTTGACCACCACGAAGCGTGAATCGGAATTTTCAAGGATGTACTTCACCTGCGGGGCCGTGTCCGTGGGGTAGATGCCCACCGTGATGCCGGAAGCGGACTGGACGGCAAGGTCCGCGTACAGCCACTCCGGGCAGTTGTCGCCCAGCACGGAAACCTTGTCTCCTTTCCGGAGACCCATGGCCGTCAACCCCAGGCCGAAGTGCCTCACATGGTCGCGATATTCGTTCCAGGTGATCCGCCGCCATATGCCGAGGACCTTTTCCCTCAGCGCCACACGTTCGCCGTATCGGTCGACATTCCGAAGAAACAGCTTGGGCGGGGTATCGTATGCAGTGTCTGCTCGGGATGTCATGCGGCGTCTTCTCCGAGGTAGGCCTGAATCACCTTGGGATTATTCTGCACCTCTTCGGGCGTTCCCTCCGCGATCTTTAGGCCGAAGTCGAGCACCATGATTTTCTCGGCCAGGTCCATGACGACG
>JAFDKD010000703.1 GCA_019307165.1 Deltaproteobacteria bacterium
GCTATTTCCGACTTTTAAGCGGTACTGCCTCCCCAGATATACGAAAGTTTCTCCACTTAAGTATCGCTTAGGCGTAGGCAGGGGGTGAAAACCTTCCAGCTTGTCAAGTGTCCTGACAATCCATGGTGCTTTCTTCTTTATGGCCGCCCGAACCCGCTCATCACTGGCGGACTGTGGAGCGAAAATATCCACCGTCAACTCGGGAGATACTACAATGCGCAAATGTTTTCGATCAGCACGGTGAAGGCGGTATGGAATTTTTCTTGATCCGAAATCAATAATGTGCTGTGCGGGCTTAATCTTCATTGGCTATACCCACCTCGATACACCGATCAATAATCGCATCGTGATCGTCTAGAGAGAGTTCAAGCCCATGTTCCTCTGCTACTTCAAAAAGGATGTCGTCAATCTCACCCCGCATTTTGTTGATAGTGTCCTCATTTGTTCTCCAGTCTCGGATCTTATGTCTCCCAATCCTCTCCACAATCCGAAGCGCGATTTCTGTCCCAGGCTTATCATCTTTCACAGCATATTCACCCATCGGATCTCGTACACATCCATAATAACGGCGTGCCATGTCATTTCCTATAAGCTCATAAGGGACTTCGTCATCGGTGTGTGTAACGACCTTTGTGGATATATCCTTGATCTTTTCCAGTGCTTCAAGGGCCTGTAACCTCCCCAGATGATACGCCTCAAGCACCTCTTCCAGCAGTTTGGAAAATTTCTTGTAAAAGGCCGGATCCTTGGCCATTTCCTGTTCGATCACATGTCGGGTGGCAGAGGCGATCAGATCGGCCTTGGCACCTGGGCTTTTCCCATGATCTTCAAGAACTTGCAGTCGCTCCTTAGCGTCGAGGAGGTTGATCGGATCACAGAGCTGTTTCACTTCACCCGCCCCGACATGGGAATCTATCAGCTTCTTGATCCTCGGCTCATACTCTGAGAAATTGATTGTCTCCTGGTAGCGTTGTGTGACAGCCGCCCTTAGATTCTGGAAGAACTTGAGATCGGTTTTATATTTTTTGATGGTTTTCGGCGGTGTCGTTTCAAGGAAATTTGTAGATGACATGGCAAGTGAAAGCGTGCGCGCAAAGAGACTAAATCGCTCATAAAACTTGTTCCTGAGATCAGCATCACGAAGGTGAACCTCATAGACTTCCGGATCTTTGGCCCCCTTCACCGGCTCAAATAATTCCCACAGGTTGGAATGAAGTTGCGGCAATTCCGCCGCCCGGTCGGCGATGTAATTGACGGTGTCCTCCAGGTCCGCCCGGTCATAGTCGGCGAGCCGGCTGTAGAAATCGATCGCTTCGTCCAACTCCTGGATGACGCCGCTATAGTCAAGAATCAACCCGTATTCCTTCCCTTCATGCAGACGGTTCACACGGGCAATGGCCTGGAGCAACGTATGCTCTTTTAACTTACGGGCAAGATATAGAACCGTATTGCACGGTGCATCGAAACCGGTCAAGAGTTTATCGACGACGATGATGATTTCCGGGTTGTCACCATGTTTAAAGGCATTGATAAGCTGTTTGTTATAGTTCTTTTCAGATCCATAGCGGTCCATCATTCCCTGCCAGAAGCTTTTCTGTTTTTGAGACGGCTCTGTGCCGTTTCCCTCACCCTCATGCATGGAAGGAGCGGATATCAGGACCTCCGAGGAGACCATTCCGAACTCATCCAGGAACGCTTTGTATTGAAGGGCCGTTTCCTTGTCGGGAGTGACAAGCTGTCCCTTGAGCCCTGTTCCCTGATAAGCCATCGTGTAATGGAGACTGATGTCCCACGAAATCACACGGATCTTTTGAGTTGCCTTGTTGAGCTGTCGCTCCGTGGAAAACTTCCTCTTCAGGTCCGCCTTCTGATCATCGGTGAGTCCCAGTGTGATTTTCTCGAACCAGCTATCGATTGCCTTCCTGTCCACCTCCTGGGGGACATGCCGGGCCTCATAAAGGAGTGGCACCACCGCCCTGTCTTCCACCGCGCGTGAAATGGTGTACGCCGGCCGGAAGAGGTCGCCGAACTGGGCAAATGTGTTTCTTTTCGATGACTTGGCCAACGGCGTACCCGTAAACGCAATAAAACAGGCCCCTTTCAGGGCCAAGCGCATGCGGGCGTGCTGCTCCTGGTACTGGCTACGATGCCCCTCGTCCACCAGGACAAATGTATTCCGATCGACCCGGCTCAACGCCCGGTTGGAGGCGGCTGTCGCAAATTTGTGTATAAGTGTGGTAACAATATGCGACCGATGATCGAGCAGGAGTTCTGTGAGGTGTTTGCCGGTATTCGCCTGTTCAGGTTCCAGGCTGCATGCCCGAAACGTCCCCCAGATCTGATCGTCCAGATCGATGCGGTCGGTCACCAGAACGATCTTGGGATTCGAAATATCGGGATGCAAGGCCAGGGATTTTGCCAGCATGACCATGGTCAGTGACTTGCCGCTTCCCTGGGTGTGCCAGACCACGCCTCCCTGCCGGGGTTCTTCACTGGGCGCCTTTAAGACCCGCCTCATGATATCATGGACTGTAAAGTATTGCTGGTACCGTGCGACCTTCTTTATTCCGTTATCGAACAGGATAAATTTATAGGCCAGTTCGAGAAGCCGTTCCGGACGGCACAGGGAATAAAGCAGACGGTCTTGCTCGTAGATCTCCCGGCCCTGTTCCAGAATTACCGAATAGGCCTTTTGAACGTCCATAAAAGGGACCGACAAAACACGATCGACAGCATGCCGATTCATTGGCCGGTTCAATAAATGCCGGATTTGGCTG
>JAFDKD010000704.1 GCA_019307165.1 Deltaproteobacteria bacterium
AGGTGCGGGAAAATGAGTGAGAAGACCTTTGTCTACGCATTCGAAGACGGTGACGGGAAGAATAAACAACTTCTCGGCGGGAAAGGGGCCAACCTGTGCGAAATGATCCGAATCGGTCTGCCCGTGCCGCCCGGCTTCGTGATTACGACCGAGGCGTGCCTGGATTACCTGGCGCAGGAAAGTCGGGGTCTCACGAAAGAGCTGCTGGATCAGGTCCGCGCGGCCATGGAGCGACTGGAGGAAACGACCGGCAAGGGATTCGGCGATGCCGGAAACCCTCTCCTGGTCTCGGTTCGGTCCGGTTCGGCCATATCCATGCCCGGCATGATGGATACTATTCTGAACCTGGGATTGAACGAGGAAACCCTCTCCGGTCTCATTGCCCAGACCGGGAATGAACGGTTCGGCTATGATGTTTACCGGCGACTCATCCAACTCTTCGGTTCGGTGGTCTTTGGAATTGAAGATGCTGAATTTAATAATATATTTAATAAAATAAAAGTCGAAAATAAAGTATCGGAGGATGTCGACCTGGGCGTATCGGCCTTGAGAGAGGCATCAGCCCAATTCCTGGATGTCGTCAAAGAGCAGAGCGGAAGCCCCTTTCCGCAAGACCCCCTGGCCCAACTGGAACTGGCCGTGGAGGCGGTTTTCAAATCCTGGATGGGAAAGCGGGCGGTGGATTATCGACGGGAATTCAATATTACACCCGAAATGGCCAATGGTACCGCCGTGAATATCTGCACCATGGTCTTCGGCAACATGGGAGACGACAGCGCTACGGGCGTAGCCTTCACCCGGAACCCGGGAAACGGAGAAAACCGTATTTTCGGCGAGTATATGATCAATGCCCAGGGCGAAGACGTGGTCGCCGGCATCCGGACGCCGAAACCGATCCGGGAACTTCGCAGGGACTTGCCCGCGGTTTATCCCGAGCTTGAAAACTTACGTCACACCCTGGAAGACTACTACAGGGAGGTTCAGGACTTAGAGTTCACCATTGAAAAGGGCAAGCTTTACTGCCTGCAAACGCGGAACGGCAAAATGAACGCCTCGGCCTTTATCAAGACCTCCATCGACATGGTTAACGAAGGTCTTATCTCGGAGGAAGAGGCCCTTCTCCGCATAGACCCGGACATGCTTAGTCAGCTTCTTCACCCCCGCCTGGACCCGGATGCCGAAGTGGAGGCCCTGACCCGGGGGTTGCCGGCTTCACCCGGAGCCGCATCGGGGAAAGTGGTTTTCGATGCCGACCGGGCGGAGAGTTGGAGTAAGCTGGGGGAAAGGGTCATCCTGGTGCGGGAGGAAACCAAGCCGGAAGATATCCACGGTTTTTTTGCCGCCCAGGGGATTTTGACCAGCAGGGGAGGGAAAACGTCTCATGCGGCCGTTGTTGCCCGGGGCATGGGAAAGCCATGCGTTTGCGGCTGCGCCGAACTGATCATTAATCAGAACGCCAGAGAGGCCGCGATCCTCAAGACCGTAATCAGGGAAGGGGACGTGATTACGGTCGACGGCAGCACTGGGGAGGTTTTCAAAGGCATGGTGCCCACCATTGAACCTGAGTTTGTCGAGGACCTTCTGGTCCTTTTGGAATGGGCCGATGAGATCAGCGAACTCAAGGTGATGACCAACGCGGACACGCCGGAGACGGTGGGCCAGGCCAAGAAATACGGCGCCGTGGGAATCGGTTTGTGTCGAACCGAACGAATGTTCAACCAACCGGAAAGGCTTCCCATTGTCCAGAACATGATTTTGGCGGAAAATCGGGAACAACGGGTCGAAGCGTTGGATCGTCTGCTGCCGTTTCAGCGTGAGGATTTCAAAGAGATCTTCCGCATCATGGACGGCTGCCCCGTCACCATCCGGCTTCTTGATCCGCCCATCCATGAATTTCTTCCCTCGGCCGAGGAGTTGATCCGCGAAATCGGTCATCTCAAAGACCTCCGCCAAACCATCGAGGGCATGGCCGATTTGCCCGACACCTTGAGGATGCTGGACCCGGAGCTTCACGAGCGCTACGTGGCCCATGTGGAGGCCGTTACACGGGGGCTGGAAGAGTTCAAGAGCAGGCATACCGCAGAGACATTGATTCGTGAAAAGGAGATCGTGCTGGAAAAAGTCAGGGGGCTGGCGGAGATCAACCCCATGCTGGGGCACAGGGGGGTCCGGTTGGGCATCACCTATCCGGAAATCTACACCATGCAGATACGCGCCGTCCTCGAGGCTGCGGCGGAGCACCTCGAGGAAGGAGGCGCCGCACTCCCGGAGATCATGGTCCCCCAGGTGTGCACCCTGGCAGAACTCAAGTGGGTTCACGGCTACGTGACCCAGATTCACGGAGAGGTGGAAGAGGCGTACGGCATCGCGGTTCCCTATAAATTCGGGACGATGGTGGAAGTGGTCAGGGCTTGCATGCGGGCGGGCCGAATTGCGGAACTGGCCGAGTTTATGTCTTTCGGCACCAATGACCTTACCCAGGCGACTTTTTCTTTTTCGAGGGAAGATGCGGAAAACAAGTTCCTGCCCCTTTACTCGGATTGCGGCATCTTACAGCACAATCCCTTTGAAGTCCTGGACATCAAGGGCGTCGGGCGCCTGATGATGATCACCATTGAATGGGCGCGAAAGACCCGACCCGAAATGCATATCGGGATCTGCGGAGAACAGGGCGGTCACCCGGATGCCATCCGCTTCTGCCATCATATCGGCATGACGTATGTGTCCTGCTCGCCGCCGAGGGTGCCTATTGCCCGCCTGGCGGCCGCGCATGCCAA
>JAFDKD010000705.1 GCA_019307165.1 Deltaproteobacteria bacterium
TTTAATTTGTTTCTTAACCTTAGCCTTAACCTCAGCCTATCTTTCCGACCCCCTATGGGGGCAACCTGAAAGCCGGATCCTATGGGCCCAACTGTTTACTGCGGCTCGGGGTGGCTCCTAAAGCATCTCGGCCACTTCTCGCACGGTTTTTTCAATGGTGAATTCCAGGGGGATCAGGGGGTAGCCGAACATGGCGATCTCATCCAGGTAGGTGATTCCGACGGTGGTGGTGTTGTTCTTCTGCTTCTCTATGTAGAAGTCTTCTCCTTTAAAGCCGTACCCCTCTTCGGTCATTCTGAGCGTCAAAAACATCTTGGTATCCTTAATGCTGTTCTTGGTGCCGTAAATGGCGGCAGTCTCCACCTCTATGCCCAGCCAGTAACGGTACCAGAAGGGTTTGGCCGCGCAAAACGCAGCCCAGACCAAAAGCACGACAATTGCAATATTAAGGACCTTTTTCATAACTTCACCTTCTAACCATCTCAGCGCTGCAACACTTTAGTTTTTTAACTGAATGTGTAATGTTATCAAAATACGGAAAGCGCGTCAAAACATTGATGAAGGCGCTCTCCGCATGAGGGAGGGCGTTCCAACAGGGTCAATGGCCAAGATCGACCTGCCGGATGATTTCTTCTGAAAAAAAGGATATAGTGGGCCCTTGGAATAGTCGAACAAGGGAAGACGGGAATGACGAATAATGGAAGCATTGTTTTTTTCCGTTTCCCATGCCCAATATTCCAGCTTTCCAACATTTCATGTGGAAGAAGAAAGGAACGCTCATGTCCGCGAGCGAAAAACCGGCCTGGTCACGCAAAATGGTGGCGCCTGAAAAGGCGCTTTCCAAAATCAGGCCGGGTATGCGCATTTTCCTCGGAACAAGCGTGGCCGAGCCGCGATCGATGACCAAGGCCCTGATGGCGTCTGATTCGAGGAACCTTCAGGATCTGGAACTGGTGCAACTGGTAAGCTTGGGGGACACCATTTCCTTTGCCGACAGGTTCACGGAAAAATTCAGGCTCAAGACGTTTTTCTCCGGCTGGGTGGCGAGCGAGGCCATCACGTCCGGCCGGGTGGATCTGATCCCCTGCCGCTTTTCCCAGGTGCCCCAAATGATCGCGTCCGGGGCCATCGGGATCGATGCCGCATTCGTTCAGATCACGCCCCCCGACAGGGCCGGATATGCCAGTCTCGGCGTCTCCGTGGACGTGGCCCGCCAGGCCATGGAAAGGGCCTCCCTGGTGGTGGGGGAAATCAACCGGGATGTCCCCCGAACCCTGGGCGATACGTTCGTTCACGTGGATGATTTCGACTACCTGATCGAATCGACGGAGCCGCCCATCTATTTCGACAGGTGGCCCTTCGACGAAGTGTACGACAAGGTTGCGGCCAACGTGGCCTCCCTTATCGAAGACGGCAGCTGCATCGCCTTTTCCATCGGCCCTGTTTTCGAGGCGCTGGCGCCCCACTTGGTCCACAAGCGGAACCTGGGGGTGCACTCCCCGTTTTTCACCGATGCCCTCATGGACCTGGTCAACAGCGGCGCCGTCACGAACCGCCGCAAGGACGTGTTTCGGGGAAAATGCCTTTCGGCGTACGCCATCGGCACCAAAAAGCTGATGCACTGGCTCCACCGCAATCCGCTTGTGGAATTTCAGGGTATCGATGTGGTGGCCGATCCCAAGCGGCTCGGCAAAAACGATGGGTTCGTCGTGGTGGTGCCCGCCCGGCGGGTGGACCTCACCGGCGGCACTGCCCTTCCATTCGGGAAGGTTAATGTGGGCATGGGCCCGGGCGAAACCCAGGAATTTTTTACCGGGGCAACCCTTTCCAGCGGCGGGAGAACCATCGTGGCCCTTCCCAGCCGAAACCGCAAGGGAGGCTCCAACATCCTCCTGTCCCTCGAGGGTTATCCAAATCAGTTTCCCGTCCGGGAGTCCTTAGACCTTGTGGTCACCGAATTCGGCGTGGCCCCTCTGGCGGGAAGAACCATCAGGGAGCGTGCCCTGGCGCTGATCGACATCGCACACCCGGAGATCAGGGCAGATCTGGTCAAACAGGCGAAAGACGCACATATTCTATATCCCGATCAGATCTATCTGTCCGAATCGGGCCGGCTCTACCCCGAAGAAATGGCCGCCGAGCATGTGTTCAAAGACGGGCTGACCGTTCGGTTTCGCGCCATCAGGCCTTCGGATGTGGATGAGATGAGACGGCTCTTCTACCGGTTTTCCGACGAAGCCGTATACTACCGCTACTTCTCCCCCATCAAGACCATGCCCCACGCCAGAATGCAGGATTATGTCAATATCGATTATCGGCGTACCATGTCCGTGGTGGGTCTCGTGGGGGAACCCGGTGAAGGGCGCATCATTGCCGAGGCACGCTATGTGCGGCTGCCCGACAGGCCCCTTGCCGATGTTGCCTTCGTTGTGGACGAAACCCATAAGGGGAAAGGCATTGCCGGCTACCTGTTTGAAACGCTCATGAAAATCGCCAACGAACGGGGAATCGAGGGATTTACCGCAGATGTACTGGCCACCAACACCGCCATGCTCAAGGTATTCGAAAAATCGCCCGTCCCGTTCAAGGCCGTATTGGATTCCGGCGTGTACACGCTGGAAATTCCCTTTTGGCCGGGCAAAGAAGATGCATAGGCAGGAAAAACCGATATTCAAAAGAAGTATAGACTTATGTGCCTGATAATGCTGGCCCACAAAATCCACCCTTCCTACCGGCTGATCCTGGCGGCCAACCGGGACGAGTTCTATGACCGC
>JAFDKD010000706.1 GCA_019307165.1 Deltaproteobacteria bacterium
CAAGCTCGCCGTACCGGCATTGGGCCGATTTCAACTGAATCTTAGCAGCCGTTTTACTTAGGTACCCGGGGAGTATCACCGCCTGTTTCTTGTCTTTCTTTTCCAGCGGCTTTCTCTGGTGGGGCTCATCACCCGCTTTCCGGATGTGCTTCTCATCTTTTCCTGAAGGGAGCAGCCGGTCCATGTCGAGGCTGGAAGACGCTATATTCAGCTCGATGTCGGGCGCGAGCGGATTTTCGACACGTCCGGACAGGGCCAGTTTTTGATCGTTCACGATCAGCGTGACGTTGTTTATATCAATGGCGTTACCCGAAAATTCAAGCTCCCCGCCCAGGCCTTTCACCTTAATCCCCCGGCGCGGCACCCGGAAACCGATGCCCGTCGCTTTCACGTTCCCCTCCAGCCGCACCTTCTCCGGGTGGCGGGCCGGGATGTGGGCCTTCACGGCCAGGTCGAGCCTTCCGTGGGGGTTCAATCCCTTGAGCCCCGGGACCAGAGAGGCCAGGTGTTCCAGGTGGAGGTCCTTCGCGCCGGCGCTGACGTCGATCAGCATGTGCGGTGTTCCCACGTCGGACAATCGGCCCTTTGCGTGGAATGGCGCCCGATTCAGCCGGCCGGTAAGCGCATCAATGGTAAGATCCAGCGTGTTTTTTCGACGGAGCGCCACCCGGCCCCGCAGGTTGTCCAGCACCACGTCACCCGAACGGGTCTTCGCGTGAACCTTCTTGAGCACCAAGGTTCCGCCCCCCTCCCATTGCTCCGGATCTCCCAGATCGATGTGTCCGGTGAGGTCCGTCTCCGCATCGACGGTCAGTTCCGAGAATCCGTGGCGCTTCAGGAGCGCATCGATTTCTTCGTTTCCCCCGCCTGCCAGCTGTAAAGGCCCCGTCGCCCGGATCGACACCCTGGGCGTTTTTGAGAGATTCTCAGCCTGAATGGCAAAGCGGGGCAGGCGCACAGGCCCCATCCGCATGGTCACATCGCTTGCGCTGAGTTTGCCCGCTCGCAGATTCACTTGTCCCGTAATCCCCTGCAGCATCGGCAGCCAGGGTTTGGTCCGTATGGACAGACCGGAAAATTTGAGAGCCCCCTGCATCGCGGAAAGCAGCGCTTTGGCGTCCTCGGCAATCAGATGCGGGTCGAGCCTTGAAAAGCTGAGTTCCTCGACGGAGGCTTCACCGCCGGCAAGGAGGATTCCCCTGACAAATTCGGCCGCATCTCCAGGTTGGCCCGGGGGCAGCCTGTAGGCAAGCGGCGGCAGGGATACGGGTGAGGTGCTGAAGTCGTGCAGGGATAGTTGGGGCTGCCTGTGCCAGTTCTCGACACGTCCACTCAGTTCAAAGGTGAACCTTCCTCCCGGGGCCTTCCGGTCTGGAGGGAATATCGCTGCGGCCGAGCATTTGGACACGGTGACATCCCGGGGCGTGAATTGGATATCCGCGCTGAGCCCTTTCAGAACGATTGGCACGTGGGTGGTGGTTGCATCCAGATCCCGCACTTTCACTTCCCCTTGGAGCTCAAAATCCGCCACTCTGGCCGTGTCCAGTTCAAGTGACAGATCCATTTCGGCGGTGCCGGTGACCTTTTCGATGCCCGCCCGTTCGAGGAGTTCCCGCATCGAGGCGTCAGGCGCGTCCCGCAATTGGATCCGTCCCCGGGCATGTGCTGAAATGTGCGGCTTGTTCGGAAGATTGGAGACCTGCCCGTTGACCTCTTCCAGCGTGGCGGGGCCTATCCGCGCTCGCAGCCCCTCCACCTTGACGATACCATTGTCGAAGCGGATGCTAGCGGTGATGTCTTCGGCCTTTGGAATGTTCGGCAGGGGGTGTATGGACAGGCCGGATACCCGGGCCCCGATCTGAAGGCCGGAAAGGAACGTTTCCATGGAGGCAGGCGGGCCTTTAAACTGGATCGGAGGCAAGGCCGCCTTTTCAATCGTCACCTGGCCTCCGCCCTGAAGCATGCCGTGAATGACATCCTCGCTACGGCCTAATAATCCTCGGGGAATGAAAGGGGCGAGTTGCTTCAGGGGAATGACGCCCGAAAAAACCGCATCTTTGACCACCGGCGATTTTCCCCCTGTTTCAATGCGGGCGCGCCCGCTCAACGAGAGATCGCCGACGGAAAGGTCCACGTGCTTCAAAAGCACCGAATCGGGCGCCAGCTCGACATCAAAGGCAAGCGTTGTCTTGACCCCGGGCAGGGGATTTTCCCATAGAGAGGTGTCCGTATAGGTCAAGTGGGTCAGATCCGCCTTGCCTTTGACGTGTTGTTTTTTGCCGAAATCGGTTTCGTAGGTGATGTCCAGTGTGACGGCACCCGCCAGACGTTGGGCCGGAGGGCTGCCTTCCAGATAGGGTCTGAGCGCGGCCAGGTCGATGGTTGAAAAGGATGCTTTGACGAGCAGGCCGGGGTTTTCCAGCTGAAATGCCTTGGTGAGGCCGAGAAAGGTCACTTCGGCCTTGATACGGCCCATGCCGGGTGCCGCCTCATCCCTCATGGAAATACTGAAGGTCATCTTCTCGGACAGGACACCCGCACCTTCCAGTTCCACGTCCAGGAAGTTGAATATGGTTTTTTCGCCGCTCCGGGTCAGGCTGTCCACCAACCGGAACCGGCCTCCGTCCAAACGGAGATTTTCGATCACGATCTCTATTGGCAGGCCCGATTCAGTTGCATCTACATTCTCAGTTGGGCCCGCCTCGCCTTTTGCTCCATTCGACTCAGGTGCCGGGCCGGTTTTCGGATCCACCCCTGCCGCCGGCGGCGCTG
>JAFDKD010000707.1 GCA_019307165.1 Deltaproteobacteria bacterium
ATGCGCTTTTGCAGTCGGCCATTGCCGGGTTCAGAGAGACGATCGACCTTGTCGGGCAGTATGGTGTGCCTTCACGAGATAAAGGGGAGCGCGGGACCGCCGCCCTCAGCATGACACTGGACGTGGCCCTGGACGAAGCGGGTGCAACGAGCGCGGCATTCGGTTTTTCGGCCGAGCAGGAAGTGCGCCTGGCGGAAACCTTTATCGCCCGGATCCAGACGGAACTGGGGGTTCTCCAACCGGCGCGGGATCTGCTCAACCGGCAGCTGGCGCAATATCCTCCCGGCATTCCCATCCCGGAGCGGGATCTGTACGGCGTTTCTCTCTTGGCCCATCGGGCCGGGCACCTGGCCTATGCCGAAGGCAAACCTCATGACGCTTTCGATCGTTTTCGACGCTCAGCCGAACTGGCCCTGAAAATGAAAAATCCGGTGAGTGCCGCCATCAATGTGGCCAACATGGGCGCCGCCGCCATGGCCATGCCCGGGGGCGACGAGCGCATTCCCTTTGGCCGTGTCCATATGGCGCGGCTGGACCGCGAAACCGGCCGGCTCATGGCAGGCGCCAGGTCCGTTCTGGAGCGAACCGTCCTCGCCGAATACCACAACACCCTGGGCGCCTTGTGGCTCAACCCGAAATGGTCGGAGAGCCGGGACCCCGTTGAACAGGCGATCCTGGAAATGCGGGCCGTTCAGGCGGCGGGCGTCCACTTCTCCCGGGGAATCGATCTGCTGGGCGGCAGCGGGAAACCGGAAACCGGAAAGGCCCTGTCCCTGCTCGCGGCCCTCCATCTGAACATGGCCGCGACGGCCGGTGCCGCCGGAGACCCTGACGCCGGCGGAAAATTTCTGGAACAGGCCCTGAAGCATGCGCGCCTCGGCCTTCTGCCGGCAATGGAATGGCGGGCGCTGGCCGGATTAGGACGCTTTCGGGAAGCGCTGAATATACTTGAATCCATTACACTTTTCAAAGGAAAAGGCGTTGTTCCGGAAACTCTACCCGCGTCTCCTTGCCATCAGGGCATTGAACCGGCGCCTGAAGGATGCATCGCCCGAGGACAGGCCATATATCCGCACGCGACTCGCGCAGGAAAAAGCGCTTCTCGCCCGTGCGACCGGCCCGGAATGGGAGCAGATCCCGTCCCTCATGCCGGGGATCGGGTCCGACACGGTCCGGGACCATCTCGTGATACTGCTGGGTGTGGCCTGCGAGGCGGAGGCTGTTGCCGAGACCATCGTACGAAACCGCAAGGTCCGGGATTCGGATGGGCTGAAAACGCGCTACAGGGACCTTCTCTCTCAATACCGAAGTGAACTGGAAATCGCAACCGCATCCGCCGCGCGGAACGCGCCGCCGGGGCTCATGGGCATGTTGAAGGCGGAACCGGCAGAGGCCATTGATATCATGGAGATCCTGCCGGAGACGGGCGTTTTGATCCGCCTGTTCGAAAGGGAGGCCCAAGGAAACACATGGACCGCGTTCGTGGTCACGCCCGACGATGTGCGAACGGCATCCGTTTCATTGACCGGGCTTCAGGAAGAAGAACAAGCAGGACCTGTCGTGGTGGCCTATGAGCGCGCCGCGCATCTTCCGCCTCTGGGGAAGGCGACCCTGGCGCTGAGCGCCACGCACCTTTTCCGGTCATTTGAAAACCGAAATCCTTTCAGGCGCAAGGTCCTGGCCCTGCCGTCCCTCGGGCATCTTCCCCTGCCTTTTACGGAAGCCGTCCTTGATCCATCGGCGGAGGAAAAAGACATCCTTGCCGAACTTCCGGGGGCCCACACCCTCTGGTTCGACGGTCCGGTCACCCTTGGCGGTTCGGTCCCCACCCGGCAGGGCAGGCGGCCCGAACCACGTGTCTTCGTAAAACTGAAGCAGGGCAGGGGGCATTCTCTGACGTCCCTTGCCGGATTGCTGGGGCACGCCTCCCTGGTAGCCACCCCCCGCGCCTCCCTGAAAGCGGCCTATCCCGTGGGGCATATACTCTCGCTTTATGGGGTGCCTTCCGTTCTGATCTCACGAATTCCGCAGACGGGTTCGAAATTTGTATCGAGCTTTTTCGAGGCCTATGTCGATGCCTCCCTGCAAGAGGCGGTTCAAGAGGGAGAGGGCCGCTCCGGTTCAACGGAAGACCGGATCGTATTGGGATACTGGGGCATGGCCCGTGAAGCGGCGCACGCATTCGCCCGGCGGCGGTTCAAGGCTGTCGTTCGTCAGGCGGCGGCGGCCTTTAAAGCGAAAACCTACGCCATAGCCCTTGCGCGATTCGAAGACGCGCTGGATGTGGCCTCTGAAACCGGCGGCCTGGCGCGCTACCTTCCGGACCTGCACCGTTACGCCAGGGAAAGCGCCTATCAAATCGGGGACCTGGCAACCGCGGAGGCCCATGCCCGGGCCCTTGCGGACCTGCTGGAAGATACCCGACCCGACTCCGAGCCTCATGCAAGGGCGTTGTTGACGCTCGGGCTTATCAAGGCGCGGGCCGAACAATATGACCAGGCCATTGCGGTCCTGGAGGAGGCCCTTGAGATGATGGCCTTCCTGGAACTGGGGCCCGAACAGATCAATGCGTTGGCCCAGGTGGGCGTGGTGCTTGAAAACGCCGTTGAATACGACCGGGCCCTTGAGCGGTTCCGCTCGGCCGCTTCTCTCAGCAAGACCATGGACAAGAAGCGCCTTTTGGCGCGACAGCACACCAGCATCGGCCGTGTGTACGACCTGCGTCTCAATCAGTATGCCAAGGCGCGCGTAAGCTACGCCAAGGCCTTCGAGATCTACCGCGAACTGGAGGACCCGGAGGGCATGGCCCTCGCACTCCTGGACATGGGCCGTTGCCACAGGCTTATGGGCAATTTTAACAAGGCAACGGCGCATTTCCAGAGGACATTGAACCTTATTGGTGAAGACCCCGCCTTTGAGCGCATATCAGCCAAGACACGCATGGAGCAGGCCAACAACGCCTGGTTTCAGGCGCGATACCAGGAGGCGTTCGATCTCCAGCAGGGTGTGTTCGAGTTGAGCCGGGAACGGCAGTGGCAGTTGGAGCAGGTGATGGCCCTTAACACCGGAGGATTGATCTGGTGGACCCTGGGGGACCGGGAACGGGCATTGAGGGAACTGAAAGACGCCCTTTCCCTGGCCGAACGGCTGAATGTCAGACAGGACGAGGTGGCCACCACCCTGAACAACCTCGGCCTGGTTTACCGCGACATGGGGCTGTATGAGGAGGCCATTCAGGCCCTGAACCAGGCCCTGGCCATCGACAGGAAGATCAACTCCCGCTGGGGCATTGCCTACGATCTGAAAAACCTGGCCCTCACGCACGTGAGAATGGGACGGCCCAAAAAGGCCCTGCCCTTTTTTGAAGAAGCGCTGCAGCATGCAACGGCAATCGGAAACCGCATCAACCAGGCCAAGATCCTGGTCGGTCTGGGAGAGTCCCTGGCCCTGCTGCACAGGCCCGCTGAAGCGTCCGATGCGTTTCGGACGGCACTGGCCCATGCCGAGGCCATGGCCGTACGCGAAACCCGGTGGCGCGCGCTTTACGGGCTGTCGGGGATCAGTTTGGGCAACGGGGATGTTTC
>JAFDKD010000708.1 GCA_019307165.1 Deltaproteobacteria bacterium
CGTACTGACACCTGAACACTGCTTGCCACGGCGTAGCTGCGAAGCAGCGAAGACGGGACACCTGTCGAAGATCCCGCCGTAGTTGGGCGGGGAAACCTTATTCCCGCATTGGCACAGCCAGACAACTCTGACCCCCGCTGCACGGGATCTTCGACTGGCCAGAGGGCCAGGTTTTGCAGATGGAACAAATAAGTCGCAAGGAGGATGAATCCTGCGGATTGCAAAAAAAACAACATTGTTCTGTGAACTGCCTTTTTCCAAGGAGCTCCCATGATTATGCTCAAAAGACTTGCCGTTAATTGGAAACAACTCACCGGTTTGGTCATATTCATCGTTGTGACCGCGGCGACAACCGGAAACGTCGCGGCCGGAACATGGGCCGAAGAAATAATCGGTATTCTAAGGCCCGTCAAAACCGTCAAAGTGACCATCCTTCAAACATCGGACCTGCATAACCACGCCGGCGGGTCCGGTCCTTCCAGCGACTATACGCCTTATGATGTATCTGATACGGACGGTGTCCTGGGCGGTTATGCCAGATTGGCAACTCTCATCGACCGGATTCGAAAAGATCAGGAAAGCGCCGATACGCCGGTTCTTCTGCTGGATTCGGGCGATTTCTTTATGGGAACCGCCTATGACATGGCCGATAAGGATACGATCAGCCTGAAGTTTTTTCAGTTGATGGGCTACGATGCCGTTACCCTCGGCAACCATGAATTCGACTGGATGCCTTCGGGCCTTGCCCGGCTTCTCGATAACGGAATTGACAACGGGTTCTCCGTGCCGATTGTGGCCAGCAACATGATCACCAGCGACACGGACCCGATAGATGACGACATCGAAGAACTGGAAGGTAAGGGTGTCATTGTATCGGAAGCCGTCATCGACCTGCCAAATGGACTGAGGGTGGGCATCCTCGGCCTGATGGGCGAGGACGCCGATCAATACTCGCCGGGTGCGGCGCCGATAGCATTCAATCATGACTTTTCATATATCCAGGATTGCGTGGATCGCTTGAGAGTGGATAACCGTGTACATCTGGTCATTGTACTTTCTCACAGCGGTTTCAACCTTTCCCGGTATATCAGCAGCGGTTCAGCGGGCAACAATACCGAGGATATTGATCTTGCGGAAAAGGTGAGCGGCATTGACGTTATCTTATCAGGACACGCCCATGTAGCGACCGATCAGCAAAATGTCCGGGACCTGATGGAGGCCAATGAGAACGGTACGTTTATTGTGGCTCCCGGGGAACATGGTGAATGGCTCGCACGGTTGGACCTTACATTTGACCTGACGAAAAAGCGGATCGTTGATTACGGGTTTGAACTCATCAGTGTCGATGATTCCGTCCTCGGTGACGGCCCGATGCAAGAACACGTGGAGCAGGCGGAAGAATCGGTCAATGAAAGACTGATCCCACTGTCCCTTGAAATCGATTCACACATAACAGAAGTTGATTTTGTTATGGAACTTGCATCTCTTGAGGAGAGCGGGCTCGGAAACCTTGCGGCCGATGCGGTCAGGTACGCCTCCAGTGCCCATGCCTCGATGAACGACGGCAACCTTTGCGATGTAGGACTGGTGGGCTCAGGCCTCATTCGCGGAAGCCTGCGTCCCGGACGCAGCGGTCTTCAAACATTCGCCGACATCTACCGCATTGTTCCATTGGGCATATCCTCTGACGAATCCCAGCCGTTTCCCGGCGCCCCGCTCGTTTCCTTTTACCTGACAGCCGCCGACCTTCGAAACGTGCTTGAAATTTCCATGACCCTGGCGCAGTTATACAGCCCTGAGTTCTATCTGAACTTTTCCGGCCTCCATCTTCAGTACGATCCTGCTCAAGCGGACGTATTCCATGGTGTGACCGCCATATCCCTGTGTGATGAGGATGATATTGCCTGCCTGAAAGACGCGACCCCGATTGATTTGAACGACGATGTCACGCTTTATAAGATGGTGGCGAATTTCAATCTGATATTGGCGTTCGGCGAGATCCAGGACCTGTTGGGATTTCTGGGTTTGGATGTGATACCGCGCGATCAATTCGGAGAAGAAATCAGCGTGGACCGACTTGCAGACCGCCGCATTGACACAAGCGCGGAGGAGGGCATTCAGGAGTTAAAAGAATGGATGGCTATGGTGTCCTTTCTCCTGGATCATTTCCCTGTCGACAAGGGAGGGATTACTGAAGACATTTACGGAGAGGAGGGTGCGGCATTAGGGAGGATACAATTTGTAAATTAGCCTTGCGCCATTGAATGGCCTTCCATAGTTTACCGGTGTCTTGGGTTCCTGGGTTCGGATCGGGCCACGATAAGGGATTGATTATTCAGGATTAACATCCCAAAAAGGTTAACCGATAGGGGCTATGTTGCCGCCGTATCTATAACGTGCTTTACGTATTTGTAGCATTCCCGGCATATAACGGAATGGCTATTTCGATGGCACTCAAATATCGGCCGATGAAGACCCAATAGCATTTTGATTTTAATGCTGGCTTTTGATGGAAAATAAGATAATATAAAAGATTATATTTCTTTAGGATATTAAAAAAAAGATTTTGGGGTATCCCGACTCAAATATACTTCAAGTCTTTCAGTGCGGTTTTTCATTGATATTACATAAAACACAGGTTTTTAGGTGAAACTGTGTATACTTCACTTAAAACAGTAATTAAGGAGGCAGATTTATGAGCAAGATCACAGTCGCTGTTGTTGGCATCGGAAACTGTGCCAGTTCGCTTATTCAGGGCATTGAGTACTACC
>JAFDKD010000003.1 GCA_019307165.1 Deltaproteobacteria bacterium
AATTGACTTCTGGAAGTCGGACGAGCACGGGTTGGCCGTTACGCATTTCAAATTTTGTCTTTATGCTTGAGCCTGCCACTTGTTCCGGCGGGATACCGTAAATACGGTCGGTCCACGGTCGCATGAACGCAATGCCTCCGCCTGAGACGATGTAGGTCTTGAAATCGTTGGCCCTCAGATAAGCCAACACCTCTAACATCGGCTGATAGACCATGTCCGTATATGGTCTGCCGGTCTTCGGATGTCTTGCCGTGGCCAGCCAATCCTTTACGGTTTGCTCGAATTCCTCGGTTGTGTTGCCGGCATGTGTAGCCATTACGAGTTCCAATAATCCCTTCTCGCCTAAAGCGGCGAGTGCGTGCGTGTCGTTTTCAAGGACGGCTTTAAACGGCGGTTGGGTTTTCCATCCAGGGTTCTTCGGCGCGAGCGCCTTTACCCGATCGATGACAAAGAAGAGCTGAAAATACATCGGCTGCTCACCCCAGAGAGTGCCGTCGTTGTCGAAGGTGGCAATGCGTTGCTCCGGAACCACAAAGTCCTGACTGCCGGATTGGGTCACGCGGTTTACGAAGTCGATTATGGATCTTTTAGCGTTTCCTTCATTCCAGGAAGGAAGCGGATCTGCAGCTTCAGCCGAGTGTACAAACACCCCTATTACAAGCAAAAGCAGTAGAAACACAACCATCCTTCGGCAAACAAAAACATATTTCATTTTTCGCCTTCTTTCCTTTTTGGCGTCTTTATACCAAAATAAATGTTCGTTTGATTTATGCGTCTTAGCTGTTGATATAATCGAGTATAGGAGAGCCTTGGCTTTGTGTCAATTTAAGTCACAGTCCCACATCTTGTATGTCGTTCTGATACCCTCTGGCCTGTGATTACGTGCCACACCTCCACGCGATTCAAATCAATCAACTGTTGCATGATTGATCTGGCAGTCACAGGCATTCGGCGGGCAGTGATAAGTCCTGAACCATAGCAGGAGGCAAAGGTCTCAGCCCTTTTGGGGTTTGTTCAGGCAGGCATCTTTCTAGAAAAGGCCTCATTGGAGATGTTCCTTTTCTATGAAAAACCTCGTCAAGTTCGTGACCGACACGATTGTCAGGTGCAATCGCCCGTTAGGTGCGAAACCTGGCACTTCTAAATCTCGGCCCAAGTGTTCCAATTAAAAACATATGCCCAGCTCTTTCTAAACGGACGAAACGACTACCGCCCGAGAAAATTCTTGACGCTTCTAGTCGACCGGTCTACTATATCCTGCACCCGCCGAAAGATGCGGCACGTTTTATCGGTATAATCACAAAGGAGGTATTTTCTATGACGGATGTTTATAAAAGACTGGCTGAATTCCTGGACACATTTCCCCAAAGGTAGAATGCTCGAATCCCCTGAAACATCCACGGTGATGGTCATGCAGTCCCTGGGCAATCCGGCCCGGGCTTTGCGTACACCATGGACGGAAAAGATCCTGGAGATGGAAGGCCAGGGCGCTTCGCTGGAAGAACTCACCCCCATGATCAGTGGACAGGCCGGTGCCCACGGCTGGCAGGAGGGTAAGGTGGACGAGGGGATATTTTACTGCGGACAAGTGGTCGGACGCATCAATGACGTCCCCACTGTAGAGGAATTGATCCAGAATGTGATGGCGGAAGCCAAAGAGGTTAAGCAAAAGATCGATCAGGTCTTTTAGGGGCTGTTTCTAAAAAACTCATTGCAACCAGACCAGGCACGAGGCGATGGGAAGGCTTGAAAACAGAAAATCGCGGCTAATGCCGCATAATTCAGGTTAAAGAAAGGAGAGAAGAAAAATGACTGAAAAAGAGATTTATAAAAAATTTATTGAATGGATGGATAATCCCTTTATGGAGTGGACGGAATCAGAATCGATGATGCCCATGATCACCTCATTTATTACACCCGAAGAGGCTGAATTTTTAACGGGATTTCCCTGGGGTAGCAAAAGCCTTGAAGAACTAGCTGATTTAAAAGGCATGGACCCCGCCGAACTTGCCCCGAAATTAAAGGGACTTTGCGATAAAGGCCTTATTTACGAAGGCATCCGTGAGGATTCGGTTCGTTACAGGCTGCTGGATTCCTTTCAAATTTTCCTTCGGATGCCATTTTGGGCTGGGAAAGATGATGAAACCCTCAAGACCATGGCCCATTATGCAAACCAATATTATATGGATGGGTGGATTGACCAAAATAAGCCAGTTCGCCGCAAGGCACTGAGATCCTTGCCAATCGATGAAACTCTGGAAAGCAAAAAGCAGATTTTACCTTTTGAAGATATCACGCAGGTGATAGACAATTACGAGTACTACACGGTTTCACACTGTCCATGTAGGGAGAGGCATAGGCTGGATCCGGATTATATAGATAGCTCCCGCCCCTCCGAGGTTTGTCTCCACTTTGATGAGCTTGGCCGATACTGCGTGGAGCATGGAATGGGGAGAGAAATCACAAAAGAGGAGACCCTTGAGATTCTAAAAAAAGCGGCCGATTCCGGATTGGTGCACGGTTTAAGCAACTGGGAAAAAAGCCCTGACACCATCTGTAATTGCGATCCCACATACTGCACCGTGTTCAGACCCTATCACCACTTGGACCACGATAAGGCTATGGATCCCTCTAATTACAAGGTAAAGGTATCCGGCCCGGAAACATGTAAAGCATGTGGTCTCTGCGTCAAACGCTGTCCAATGGATGCGATTCAATTAGAAGTATCTGCTAAGGCGACAAACAAGTTCTGCAAAGTTGTAACAGTAGACACCGATCTTTGCATCGGCTGTGGTGTATGTGTACACAAATGCCCGACGCATTCCATTGTTCTTGAACGTCAGGAAGAAATAACCAGGCCTCCGAAGGATGTTCGTGAGTATGCGCAACTTATGTTAGCTGACAAGCAGGCAGCGAAAGAGAAACAGGCTTAATCCCGGATTATTCAGTGGTCTGATCCATCAGCTTTGGCTTGAGCGTCGGTAGCGGATAAGAGGTTGAATATTCTTTGCATTGAAAAGCCGCGCTTAATGGGCAGATAGGTTATGCCAGGAATGTCAGGAGTCTAAACCATCAACCCATACGAAAAGGAGTGAAAAATGGAACTAGCAGAGGCAATTCGGGGCAGAAGAAGCGTTCGAAAATTTAGACCCGATCCAGTACGTAAGGAGAAGTTGGAGAGTATCCTCGATTTGGCCATCTGGGCACCATCCGCCATGAATCGTCAGGAATGGTATTTTGTCGTGGTCCAAGGCGACAAAGTTGAAGAGATGAAAAGGATTTTCGCCGACGCCTTTCAGGACATGAAGCCTCGCTTAGAAAAGGTATTTGCCGATAAACCGAAGATCATCGCGGCAACAAAAGAGTTTTTTGAGACATACGGCGGAGCCCCGGTTTTTATCTTCGCCTATGGCGGGAAGTCTCCCGATGGGAAATCGTGGGATACTCTGAGCCCGGCCGTTGCTGTGCAGAACCTTCAACTGGCGGCTTATGAAGCGGGTCTCGGCTGCACCTGGACGGATGGTATCATGGGAAAAGAGAAGGAGATAAATGAAGCCTTGGGGATCAAGGACAAAAAACTTGTTTGTGTTCTGCCCATTGGCTACCCAGACGAAGTTCCAAGAGTTCCGCCACGTCGTGACGGAAGGGTAGAGTGGATCGGTTTTTAGATTAAAAGTCCCTCTTATGGTAGGTGGCATCCATGGGCCATGTGGTGAGGTATTCGGAGAGCGATAAAATCGCAACGATTGGAATCGACGACGGCAAGGCCAATGCCGTGTCTTTCCAGTTCTTGGACGAAATCAACAATGCGCTGGATCTCGCGGAAAGGGACAGGGCGGTGGTGATCCTTACCGGACGCCCCGGTAAATTTTCGGCCGGTTTTGATCTCTCGATTGTGACAAAAGGCGGAGAAACCGCCACCGATCTTGTACGTTCAGGCGGCCGACTCGCCCTGCGTTTGCTGGGATTTCCCACACCTGTCATACTGGCCTGCAATGGTCATTGTCTGGCCTTGGGCGCTTTGTTGCTGCTTGCAACGGATTTTCGCATCGGTGTTGAGGGAGAATACAAAATCGGTACGAACGAAGTCGCCATCGGCATGGCGTTGCCTTCCGCATCGCCTCCACCTACAACCTTGTCATTTTTGAGCAGGTCCCCGGTCACCTCTTCCATGAGGGTCGACACCGGGGCTTCGAGGTCCACGCTTAGGGCAGGGCGCGATTTCTATGGTAAAGCTCGAAAAGGAGCTTGGGGGTTGGAAATAGGGTTGGAATTTTTTATTCACGAGAAAGGGGTTAGCGGAAATTTTCGCTAACCCCTTGATATTATTTGGTAGTCCCAAGGGGAGTCGAACCCCTGTCGCCGGCGTGAGAGGCCGATATCCTAGACCACTAGACGATGGGACCAATTAGGAAAGGTAAAGGGCACAGGGCCAATGCTTTCCGTCGCCTCAAAGGGCTTATGTGCTCCCTTACCCTCCCCTAAATAGTGATCGCGCCGGATATGGCGCGTTTGTTGTCATTGGCTGGGGGACGAGGATTCGAACCTCGGTTAGCGGGGCCAGAACCCGCCGTATTACCCCTATACGATCCCCCAGTGAACCTCTATATGTTGCTAATTTGTTAAACAAAGTCAAGGGAAAAAGCCGTCAATCTGTTTCCATGACATGTTTTGCGGCGGCTTCACCGGCAGCCATCCTCGAATCCTCGGATTTCGGTTTTAAGGCGCCTCTCAGGTCTCTGAAGGAGTTCAGCGGCCGAATCACGATTTCGCCCTCTTTTACCCAAAGCCGGACCTTGCCCTTGGAACGTATTCCAAGTTGGCGCCGAAACTCGGCCGGTAAGGTAATTTGCCCTCTTGCTGAGACGGCAGCTAGTCGCATTCCATTCTCCATACCTATTCTTCTATTGCCTTCCAGCATCTCACAAGATGACCTCCGCCTGCATCATAAAAGCGGATCTCTTCCTCCCTGCACCGGTCCTCCACCAATGGGCATCTTCCCTGGAACTTGCAGCCGGGCGGCGGGTCCAGGGGGCTGGGCACTTCGCCGCCCAGGGATTTCATTTCTTTTCTGGCCCTCGGGTCCGTCGAGGGAACGGCCGCCAGCAGGGCCCGGGTGTAGGGGTGGAGCGGGTTTTCGAACAACGCATCGGTGTCCGCGGACTCCATGATCTGGCCCAGGTACATGACGGTGATCCTGTCGCTGATATAGGCCACCACATTGAGGTCGTGGGCGATGAACAGGTAGCTGATGCCGAAGCGGTCCTGGAGATCTTTGAGCAGGTTGATGATCTGGGCCTGGATGGACACGTCCAGGGCGGAGACCGGTTCGTCGCAGATAATCAGCGAGGGCTCAACGCTCAGGGCGCGGGCGATCCCCACCCGCTGCCGTTGCCCGCCGCTGAACTCATGGGGATAACGGTCCGCGCCCGCCGTTGTAATGCCGACCGTCTCCAGAAGTTCCTCGATCCGGGCCTTTCGTTGCCCCCTTGAAATGCCCAGGGTGCGCAGCCCCTCGTCAATGGATTGCCCCACGGTCATCCTCGGGTTGAGGGAACCGTAAGGGTCCTGAAACACGATCTGCATATCCCTTCGGAGCGCTTTCATCTCTTTGGCGGAGAGCCCGTGGATGTCACGACCGTTGTAGAGGATATCGCCCCGGTCCGCATCAAGCAACCTGAGCACCAGTCGGGCCACGGTGGATTTCCCGCAGCCGCTTTCCCCGACCAGCCCGAGGGTCCTCCCCCGCTCGATATGGAAGTCCACCCCGTCAACGGCCTTGATCCACCCGTCAATCCGCTGAAAAAATCCCCTTCGCACGGGGAAGTACTTTTTCAGTGCCGTTACCGCGAGAACCGGTTCTGTTGGTTGTTGTGTTTGTTCCATTGAGGCCCGTTTTAAAAAATAAAAGATTTTTTAAATACTTCGTAAATCGTCTTTGGTATTCAACAACTCGCCTTTGCGCGAGAAAAAATCCCCCTACTTTGTTATCCCGTCAAACAAAACCGGGCATCGGGCCAGATGGCCGGCCCCGTAATCGCACATATCGGGAAATTCCCTGCGGCAATTCTCCACGGCGTGGCCGCACCTGGGGTGAAATGGGCACCCTTCCGGCTTGTAAGCGGGGTCCGGTACGATGCCGGGGATGCTCGGCAGCCGCTCCCCCCGCTTGGACCTGTCGGGCAGAGAGGCGAGCAGCCCCCGGGTGTAGGGATGCTGCGGGGCGCTGAAAAGGGTGTTCGTGTCGGCCTGCTCCACGATAATGCCCGCGTACATGATGTAGACCCGATCCGCGATGTTGGCCACCACCCCCAGGTCGTGGGTGATATACAGGGCGGACATGCCGCGCGTTTGCTGAAGAGACCGGATCAGGCCGAGGATCTGGGCCTGCACGGTTACATCCAGGGCGGTGGTCGGCTCGTCTGCGATGACGACATCCGGATCGCAGGCCAGGGCCATGGCAATCATGACCCGCTGCCGCTGCCCCCCGCTCAGCTGGTGGGGATAGTCGCCGAGCCGCGTTTCCGGCGAGGGGATGCCCACGTCCCTTAAAAGGTCGACGATTCGTTCCTTCAAGGCCGCGGGCTCGATTTCCTCGTGAACGGTTACGGCCTCCCCGATTTGGTCGCCGATGGTGAAGACCGGATTCAGGGACGTGAGCGGCTCCTGAAAGACCATGGCAATGTGGTTTCCGCGGATATGCTGCATCTCCTCTTCGTTTAGCCCCAGCAGTTCCCTGCCCTCCAGAAGCACACTGCCCCCGGCGATTTCTCCGGGCGGCATGGGCACCAGGCCCATGACGGCAAGGGCCGACACGGTCTTTCCGCACCCGGATTCGCCCACAAGGCACACAGTCTCTCCCCGGTGCACGTCATAGCTCACCCCGTCCACGGCGCGGGACAGGGTGTCGTCACCGCGAAAGTAAACTTTCAGGTCTTGAACCGACAGGATTGGGGCAGCTGATTTCATTTTTTTAGACAGGATAACAGGATTTACAGGATCAGGTTTTAGCTTCTTTGTTGCTGATAGTTTTCAAGTCTCTGACCTTTCGTCGTATTTGAACCTTTTCCTCACCGAAATTGATAAGTAATCCGAGTGGCTTTCCTGTGGCCACCAAATAGTTCACCATTTGGGCTTCATGTACCTTGGCAAGCTGCTTGACTGATTTTAATTCGAGAATGATGTCATCGTTGACGATAATATCAGCGACAAATTCGCCGACGACATGCCCCTCGTAGCTAACTGTAATAGGGCATTGGTTTTTGGCTCGGAGCCCGGCCTTTTCAAGTTCTATCAAAAGGCATTTCTCGTAAACACTTTCCAGATACCCAAAACCCATCCGGTTATATACCTCATAGGCGCACCCGATAATCTTTTCGGTCAGGTCGGAATGTTCCATTGTTTTCGTAAACCTCGATAACTGTAGACAGAATGCAAGACTTGCAGCATGTTGTTTTGTCCGTCTTGAACACCGCGACCGAAATACGAGACCTTGTCAGGTCAACATCCCAGGTGCCAGGGATTTTAGACAGGATAACTTCACACATGTCTTCGTAACTTTCTTGGGCGTTGCTGAAGGAGCGAAGAATACAGGCAAACGTCAAGAAAGACATGCCTGAATCGGCGAAAAGTAGATGAAAATGCATGCGTACAAAAATGGACAAGTCCACTTTTACAAACAGGCATTTTCATCATCACCGGTGCATTTGCACCGGCCCTCGCTTTGCGAGGTTTTCACCGTCCACATAGCTGATCCCTCACCTTTAACTATCTGACTTCTTAATTAGATCCTGTTGATCCTGTTATCCTGTCCAAAAAAAGTGCTTAACTTAACCATCGTCCACGTCATATATGACTCAAGCTTATTCAAACCAGCTTTGATATCTTTCAAGAAATCTTTTGAGCATCTTGTTATCCCGTCTATTTATCAATGTCGCTCTTTGAGCTTGGGGTTCAGCGTGTCCCGCAGGCCTTCACCGAACAGATTGAACGAGAGCACCACGATGAGAATGGCAATGCCCGGGACGAACGTGAGCCACGGCGCGTCGAAGATGAAGCGTTTGCCGTCCGACAGGATGTTGCCCCATGTGGCGTGCGGGGGTGGGACGCCGAAACCGAGAAAGCTGAGCCCCGCCTCCGTAAGAATGGCGGTGGCTATGCCGATGGTGGCCGAGACCAACACCGGAGCAATGGCATTTGGAATCATGTGCCTGAAAATAATACGGAAATCGCCCACTCCCAAGGCCTTTGCCGCGGTCACGAAATCCTGCTCCCTCAGGGAGAGAAATTCGGCACGGACGAACCGGGTGGTGCCCATCCAACTGGTGAGCCCGATCACGATCATGATGTTATAGATGCTGGCCGGGAGCAGGGCCACCACCGTAAGGATCAGGAAAAAGCTCGGGAAGCAGAGCATGATGTCCACAAGGCGCATGATCAGGGTGTCCACGGAAAGGGTGTTCCGCTCAAACAGGCCGACCCATTTGCCGGACGGGGCCCGCTCCGCGCGTTTCCCGCGAAACAGGCTGTAGAAAATGCCGGCGTGGCCGACCACGAGAAGCGCGCTCCCCCATATCCCGACTCCCGTCAGCACCATGACCGTTCCCGCGGTCATGACAAGCGTCACCGCCAGATGGCCCGCCTTGATATGGTGTCGGCCGTAGAAACCGGCGATACCCCCCATGAAGATCCCCACAAGCACGGAGATGCCCACGGCCACGAACCCGACGGTGAGGGAAACCCAGGCCCCCTGGAGCATCCGGGAAAATACGTCGCGACCCAGATCGTCCGTGCCGAAAAGGTATATGCCCAGGGCCGGGACCTCGTTGGGCCTCAGGGTTTCCAGGGCAGGCGCGGCAAGGGGGGGCAGCAGTTTTTCCTGGAGGCGAACCACCGCCGGATTGAATACGGGATCATGTCCCGAAGTGAGGAAAAACCCTGCCAATGCCACCATAAAAAACAGGAGGAAGATCACCAGCCCCAGGATGGCCAGCTGGTTCTTGCGAAAGATCCCCCAAAACTCCTGCCACCGCGTGCGTTTGGGGGGAAGGATGTCGTTTGCCAGATATTCGTTCGTTGAAAGCAGAATCATACTAATGGGAAACCTGTGTTTTAAGTGAGCTAAAGTGACTAAAGTGCCTAAAGTGAGCTAAAGTTGTGGTGGGGCTGCGCCCATCAATTTTATGGCAACAAATGTTATTTGGGTGGCCAAGCGGCCTATTTGGCCTAAATTTCTTATGTTAATTTTACCTATTGGTACAGATCGCAGTGAATATGCCCAACAGCTCACTACATTCCTGATATACCGGATCCACTCGTTTCTGAGGGAGCCAATCCATATCCAGTATTATTTCGAGCCAGTATTGGCTTTCGCTGGCTTCACTCTGGCAGATGGCTGCTCTATTTTTAAAATCCGCCTTGCTTCTGGCCCGGTTGGCTTCACGGTAGTTGGCTCCGACAGACGTGCCGGCTTTGGTTAACTGATACCGAATCACATTGGCTTCCGGTGTGTTCGGGAGCAATGTTGAAAGTTTAATGATCAGGAGGGCAAATTCCCGGGTCCTTTTTTCCAGCAGTCTTGCAAACTCCTTGTTGTCCATATTAGCCTGGGTCTGCTTTCAGTTTTGTTTCAACTTTAGACACTTTAGCTCACTCTAGATCACTTTAGTCACTTCTACAATCTAATCCTCGGGTCCACCACCAGATAGAGGATGTCGGAAATAAAGGTGCCGATAAGCACCAGGACCGCGGAGATGAAGTTCACCGTCAGAATGACCGGATAGTCCCGTGCCAGGATGGCCTCGTAAGCCATGCGGCCCATGCCGGGCCAGGAAAAAATGGATTCGATGATCACGGAGCCGCCGATGAGGCCGGGCAGAATCAGCCCGAACATGGTCACGAACGGGAGCAGGGCGTTCCGCAGGGCGTGCTTGTAGTGGACCTGTTCGGGCGGCAGGCCTTTGGCCTTGGCGGTTCGCACGTAATCCTGTCCTTCCACCTCCAGCATCTGGCTCCGAACATAGCGGGAAAGCACCGCGATACCGCCGGTGGCCCCCAGGACCGAGGGAATGAGCAGGTGCCAGATACGGTCCATGAACCTGGGGAGCCATGAGGCCGCGCCCAGGCCGAAGGTCTCCATGCCGATGACGGGCACCTGAAACTGGGTCACCACAAGGATGATCAGGATGTAGGCGAAAAAGAAACCGGGTATGGAGATGAGCAGATAGGCGAAAAATGTAGCGCTTCGGTCATAAATGCCTCCCCTTCGGATGGCCGAGCGTATCCCGATGGGAAATGAAAGGGTCCAGGTCAAAAGGGTGCCAACGATGAACAGGGGCAGGCTGTTGAGGAATCGCTCCATAATTTTTTCGAGGGCGGAGCGGTTGTCCTTCCACGATACGGTTTTTCCCGTAAACAAGTCCCGGTAAAACAGGAGATATTGGACATGGAGCGGCTTGTCCAGGTGGAACTCCTGGCGAAACCGCTCCACCATCTCCGGGGTGAACTTGGGATTCATGGGGTCCACCTGGCTCGGCTCGCCCGGGGCCAGATGGATGATGAGAAAGCTTACCACGGAGACGAAAAACAGGGTGACAATTTTTTGAATGAAACTGCGTCCTATGAACGAAAGCATGGTGTCAACCGCTCGGATGCCGGTTTAAAGGGTTCCTGCGCTATGGTCTTACGCGCATCATTTGCCCCTTTCTTCCGGAAAGGGGCAAATTATTTTGTTTAATCCTGTTGATCCTGTCTAAAATTTCTTTCCACAGACCCGCAACCCGGAACTCGCAACCCGCAACGCGTAACTCTAACCATCTGCGGCAAAATCCGGCGCCTCGGGCAGCTTGATCCACTGATTGAAATAAAACGTGTAGTTGCCGGTCTTGGTGGGCCGGATCTTTTCATAACGCGCGTTTCCCTGCTCGTCCACCTTTTTGATCACGATTCGCTTGTCCAGAACGGCCGTCCACTTGTTCACATATAGAAAGTTGTACGGCTGTTCCCGGGCAATAATTTCATGCAATTGGTGGCAGTAGGTCACCTGTTTGTCATGGTCGTATTCCTGCCGGATCTTGATGATGAAGTCATCCGCCTCGCTGTTTTTAAACCCCACGAAATTGAGTTGATGGGGATCGGTCTGGCTGGAATGCCAGATCTGGTAAAGGTCCGGGTCGATGCCCATCTGCCACCCCAGGATAAGGGCATCGAAGTCCAGCTTGTTGACCCGTTCCTGAAGGAAGACCGACCACTCCAGCAGGTCGGTCCGCACGTCCACGCCGATCTGCTTCCAGGCGTCCTGGGCAATGGTCAGAACGGCCTTTCGCAGGTCGTTGCCGTTGTTGGTGATAAGGGTAAACTGCAGGCGTTTGCCGTCCTTTTCCTGCCAGCCCTGCGCGTTCCGCGTCCATCCGGCCTTCGCCAGGAGTTTCAGTGCGCCTTCGGCATCGTACGGCAACGGCGGTATGGCGTGGTCGTAGAAATCGGTCTGCTTGACAAACGGGCCGGTGATCCGCTCGCCCTGACCGTAAAGCACAAAATCGATGATCTTGCCCACGTCGATGGCCATGCCCAGGGCCTTGCGTACGCGCACATCGTCAAATGGCGGCCGGCGCATGTTGTAGCCGATATAGGTGTAGCCGAAAGAAGTGTCTGAAAAGCTCTGGAACCGGGCATCGCCCTTCAGCCGTTCGACCTGGTGGGGCGGGACCGCGTAGCTGTCGATGGTGCCGGCATAGAACTCCATTTCCTGGGTCAGGAGGTCCGGGATGATGCGGAAGAAGTAGCGTCCGTAGTTGGGCGGCCCCTCCCAGTAGCCGTCGAACCGGTCCAGTGCGATGTACTGGTCCGACTTCCACTCCCGAAACACGAATGGTCCGCATCCAACGGGGTGCCTGTTGAAACCGCTCTGACGCACGGAAAAGGTCTCCGGGTCTTTTCCCAGCGACTTTGCCTCTTTTAAGAGAGCGTTGCGATTGAGGAGGTGCTCGGGGAGGATGCCCATACCCCAGGTGCCTATGGCGGGAGAATACAGCCTTTTGTAGGTGATGCGCACGGTGAGGGGGTTCACCACTTCCACCGCTTTGATGGGCTCGTAGTCGGCAATGCGGGGGGAGAGGTTTCCGGGGTCCATGATGGCCTCGTAGGTGAACTTCACGTCATGGGCATCCAGCGCATGCCCGTCGTGAAACCGGATCCCGGGCCGCAGGTGGAACACCAGGACGGGGTTGTGCTCGACGGCGGGGAGATAGCGTTCGGCAAGGGCCGCAACCTGTGCTTCAGGCATGGATGGGTCGGTTCTAAGGAAGTCGGCCGCCCGAAATGAGGCGAAGTAGTCCTTGCCCAGGAGCCGGGTAAGGTTGTTGAAAAGATCCTGGTCCACCCGGGTAAGCGTCAGTTGGATCCTGGCCGGCGCGTCCACGTGAATACGCACCTCTTTTCCAGAGCCGGTGGCCGGGTCATTTATCGCCGTGGCAATGGTTTTTTCTTCCGCCGGCAGGGTGCGCATCTCGCGGATGAGGTCCAGGGAAACCTTCAGTTCCGGACTGACGGCCTGCGCTTTCTTTTTGGCGGATGTGATGAGCGCGATAATGTCATCGGGCGTCGCCTTCCCTAAACCCGGTACATCAGCCGTTCGGTTGACGTAAAAATAGGCCTCTTCGAAGATTTCCCATGACTCGGCCACCCGCCCCCGGAACCGCAGTTCCTCGTCCCGGTCCAGGAGCCCTTCGAAGACCAGGCCTTCGATCTGACTGCTTGAGGTGTCGGCCGACAGGATGGGATTCAGGATACTGGCATCGCCGATGGAACCGGCGATGTATTCCTCCAAGCGCGCCGGGTTGCCTCTTGTCTGCTCCTCGTAGGTGGGCACCCAGAAATAGGATTGGAGCAGGAAGAGGGTGACGATCAAGGGTGCGATGATAAGGACTTTTCGAATCGTCATGGGTTAAACGCGCCGTCTTCGATCAACGCCCTGGTCCCATATCGGTTCGCAACTTTGAGACGGGGGCTTTCACCAGTGAAAAAGCAGCATCCTGAGCGGGCAATAAGCAAAATCTATTAAACAATAATCTGTTGCATTTAACAGCGGGGAAAAAGCGGATAAAATAATTATGGGTTTTTTCGCCACCGGGCTGCATGCCTCCAGCCCGGCGGCTTCAACTTCGGTTACGTTCCTATTTCCCACGACGAGAGGTATTTTTCCTGTTCCGCCGTCAGGGTGTCGATCTTAACGCCCATGGCCGCAAGCTTGAGCCTGGCGATCTCTTCGTCGATCTCGGGTGGCACGGGGTAGACCTGCTTTTTCATGGCGCCGTGCTGTTTGGCCATGTATTCGGCGCAAAGGGCCTGGTTGGCGAAGCTCATGTCCATGACGCTGGAAGGGTGCCCTTCCGCCGCGGCCAGGTTGATGAGCCGTCCTTCCCCGAGCACGTATAGCCTGCGTCCGTCCTCAAGTAAGAATTCCTCCACGAAATCCCTGATGAAGCGGCGCTCTGTCGCAAGGTCCGCTAGTCCGGGGAGGTCCAGTTCCACGTCGAAATGACCCGAATTGGCGACGATGGCGCCGTCCCGCATGAGCTTGAAGTGCTCCGCCCGGATCACGTTAATGTCTCCCGTGAGGGTGCAGAAAAAGTTGCCGAGGGGCGCAGCATCCGCGATGGGCATCACCTGAAAGCCGTCCATGACCGCTTCCAGGGCCCGGAGGGGGTCCACCTCGCACACGATCACATGGGCCCCGTGACCCTTGGCCCGCATGGTCACCCCGCGGCCGCACCAGCCGTACCCGCTTACCACGAAGGTGCTTCCGGCCAGCAGCCGGTTGGTTGCCCGGATGATTCCGTCCACGGTGCTCTGGCCGGTCCCGTAGCGGTTGTCGAAGAGGTGCTTGGTGTTGGCGTCGTTTACGGAAACGATGGGGAACTGAAGCACGCCGTCCTTTTCCATGCTCCTGAGGCGGATGACCCCGGTGGTGGTCTCCTCGGTGCCGCCCGTCACATTGGCCAGAAAATCCCGTCGCTCATCCTCCGACAGGCTGCTGCCCCATTGGGCCACGGAGGGGGCCAGGTCGTCCCACTTGTTGAGGGCGATGAAGTGGAGGGCCCCCACCAGGTCGGCCCCGTCGTCCATGGTCAGATGGGGCCTGTGCCTGAGGGCCGCGAGAATGTGGCTGTAGTAGGTGGCATTGTCTTCACCCTTGATGGAGAAGACGGGAATTTCGTCGTCGGCCACCAGGGAGGCGGCCACGTCGTCCTGGGTGGAGAGGGGATTGGAGGCACACAGGACCACCTCTGCGCCCCCCGCTTTAAGGGTCTTGACCAGGCCGGCCGTCTCGGTGGTCACGTGAAGGCAGGCCGAGAGCCGGACGCCTTCCAGCGGACGCTCCCGGGAAAACCGCTCTCTGATCTGTGACAGCACGGGCATGCTCATGCCCGCCCATTCGATGCGAAGGCGGCCCTTGGCCGCCAGATTGATGTCCTTGATGTCGTAGTCCATGAAGGCTCCTTGAGTTATGAGTGACTAGAGTGACTAAAGTTAAAAGCATACGTGTTTCAAGGCCTCTGACGGGGCATACAAACGACGTTTCCCAATACCCTTACGCTATTTCACCGCCTTTTTGAGGGTTTCGACCATGTCCGTCTTTTCCCACGAGAATTCGGGCAGTTCCCGGCCGAAGTGGCCGTAGTTGCAGGTCTTTCGGTAAATGGGCCGCAACAGGTCCAGCTTTTCGATGATGGCCGCCGGCCGGAGGTCGAATTCCTTTTTCACGATCTCGGTCAGTTCCATGCTGGGGATTACGCCCGTGCTGTAAGCCCCCACCATGACCGAAACCGGCTCGGCCCGGCCGATGGTGTAGGCCACCTGAATCTCGCACTTCTCAGCAAGACCCGCGGCCACGATGTTCTTGGCGATGTAGCGGCACATGTAGGAGGCGCTCCGGTCCACCTTGGAGGGGTCTTTTCCCGAAAAGGCGCCGCCGCCGTGGTAGCCGAACCCGCCGTAGGTGTCCATGATGATCTTTCTGCCGGTGAGGCCGCAGTCTCCAAGAGGGCCGCCCACCACAAAACGGCCCGTGGTGTTCACGAAAAACTGGGTGTTATTGTCAAGAAGGTGTTCGGGAATCACGTCCCGGATGACCTGCTCGATGATGGCCTCGCGCAGCGTGTCATAATCAACCTCAGGGCTGTGCTGGGCGGCGATGACCACCGTGTGAATCCGTTGCGGCTTGCCGTCGGCATAGGCCACCGTCACCTGGGATTTGCCGTCGGGTCGCAGCCAGGGGAGCTGGCCTGATTTCCGCACGTGGGCCAGACGCCGGGTCAGGCCGTGGGCCAGGTAGATGGGCATGGGCATGAGCGGGTCCGTATCCGTGCAGGCGTATCCGAACATGAGGCCCTGGTCCCCGGCGCCCTGTTCCTTGAAAAGGCCGGTCCCGTCATCGACCCCAACGGCGATGTCCTGGGATTGTTTGTCGATGGTGGAAATCACCGCGCAGGTCTCCCAGTCGAATCCCATGGAGGAATTGGAGTATCCGATGTCCCTGATGGTCTGCCTGACCACTTCGGGCAGGTCCACATAGGCTTTGGTGGTGATTTCTCCGGCAATGACGGCCATCCCCGTGGTCACCAGGGTCTCGCAGGCCACCCTTGACCGGGGATCGTCGGCCAGCATTTTGTCCAGGATGTGATCCGATATCTGATCGGCGACCTTATCGGGATGCCCTTCGGTCACCGACTCGGAGGTGAATAAAAAGTCTGATGATTTCATATGGGTCTCCTTTGGCTTGATTCGTATTACGGTTCAAACTCCTCTTCCGTCATCCCCGCGCAGGCGGGGATCCAGCTAAAGGGAGGTCTGGATTCCCGCCAAATTCATGCGGGAATGACAGTTTGCGTATTTCATATGGCCGTAAAAAAGACGGCTTCGTTTGAAATCAACTTCAGTTTTATCACAGACTCATATGAAACTCCGTGTTACTTTAACAACCAGTTCGTGCTCGTGCTCAGCGAAGCGGTGTTCGTGTTCGTTGTCGTTATCGTAATCGAGCAGATCATGCAGTTCGGTCATGAGCAGCTTGACCTCTATCGGGTTTCACTCAAACGCCCTCAGAGAGAGTTGGGTGCCTTAAGGCGATTACGATGACGACAACGACCACGACAACGAATGTTCCGGTTTCAATTGATAGGCTTTTCCGTACCCTGCTACCCACTGAAAACCCGGAAGCCCCTTTGCAAAAGGGGGGCTGGGGGGGATTTAAAACCGTTGGCAAATCCCCCTTCCACCCTCCGCAGTACCTGCTACGGAGGACGGGCGATCCCCCTTTTAAAAGGGGGAAGCTGGATGGAAACTTAAGGGGTCAAGGAAAAGTTTCTTCTCCGATCAGACTTGCCGCCCCCAGGCTAGCAGCCACGCTGAAACCTAATCCCGAATCAGGCGATTGTCGATCAGCCGGGTCGCCCCCACCTTCACCGCCAGGGCGAGGAGAGTTTCGTCCCCCAGACGCGCCACGTCTTCCAGCGTGGTTGAATCACACAGGCTGACATAATCGATACGGGTATGGGGGTGGTCGTTTATCAACGCCTCGATCGCCTGCCTGACGGCAAGGGCGTCTCTCTCTCCTTCCCGGAACATCGTTTCCGCAAGGTCCATGGACTTCCTGAGGCAAAGTGCCGATTGCCGTTCTTCCGGGTTCAGGTATTTGTTTCGCGAACTCATGGCCAGCCCGTCCGGCTCGCGGACGGTGGGCACTCCCACAATCTGAATGTCCATGTTCAGGTCGGCGGTCATACGACTGATAACCGTCAATTGCTGGTAATCCTTCTGGCCGAAAACGGCCAGGTGGGGCTTGACGATGTTGAACAGTTTCGCAACTACTACCGCCACCCCGTCGAAGTGTCCGGGCCTGGCGGTGCCGCAGAGGTTCCGAGTGACCCGCTCCACCTGCACCCGCGTTTGAAATCCGTCCGGATACATCTCCTCGCGGGCAGGGAAGAAGACAATGTCCGCCCCCACGGCGCGGGCCTTGGCCAGATCGCCTTCCGTGTCCCGGGGATACCGGTCATAGTCTTCGGAGGGTCCGAACTGGGTAGGGTTGACAAAGATGCTGACCACCAGTGTGTCGGCGTGGGCCTTTCCCACGCGCATCAGCTCCAGGTGCCCCTCATGGAGAAATCCCATGGTAGGCACGAACGCGATGGTTTTACCGGCCAGCCTCAGTGCCTCGGACGTGCGCTGCATGGCCTCGACGGTCTTGACGATTTCCATATGCAACATTCCCTGGTTTCCATATCGAAACCTACATAAATAACACTGAAATTACTCGTGTGTCAATGCGAATGCCTCCGTGAGCTGCAAAAATTCGTCCATGTCAAGGGTTTCGGCCCGCCTTGTGGGATCGATCCCGCACGCCGTCAGGGTGGCCCGGACGGTCTCCCGGTCCCATTCGGGCGCAAAACCCGCCAGGGAATTGAGGAGGGTTTTTCGGCGATGGGAAAAGGCCCCTTTCACCACCTTGCGGAACAGGGCGGCATGGCGGGGGTTCCCGGGGCAGGGTTTCGCGAAATCCAGTTCCACCACCATGGACTGCACTTTCGGGATGGGGCGAAAGGCCTCTTTCGGCACGGTAAACAGGGGCGAGGGCCGGGCATGATAGGAAACCAGCAGGGTAAGGGCCCCGTAAGCCTTGCAGCCCGGGGAGGCGGTGAGCCGTCGGGCCACTTCCAGTTGGAACATGAGAACGGCGCGTTCGACGGCATCCTTCCACTGCACCAGCTTTTCCAGAAAAGGGGAGGATATATTGTATGGCAAATTGCCGATCACCTTGAATTTTCCCGGGCAGGCATCGATCAGGTCCTTGATGTCGAACCTGAGGATATCCCGGTTGTGGATAGAAACATTTTCAAGCCCCGAGCGGTCGATCCGCTCTTGGAGGATGTCCGCCAGCGCGGGGTCTTTTTCCACGGCGGTGACGTGGGCCACCTTTCGGGCAAGGGGCAGGGTCAACTCGCCGCGGCCGGGGCCCACTTCCAGGACCCGGTCGTCCCTCCGGAAACGGGACATATGGACGATTCTGTTGACGACGGCCTTGTCGCGCAGAAAGTGCTGCCCCAGGCTTTTGCGCGGCCTGAATGGGAGAGGGGATTTCACGGGGTTTGCCGGCGCCACTGCCTGCGCTCTCTCCTTTTGTCACGCCAGTTTTTCAGGGATCTGAACAGGGGTAAGAAAACGAAATAGGCCAGGGGCGCGAAGACAATGCCCAGGAGCACGCCCCCCAGGATGAAGGCCGTAATAAAGGTGGCACCGGCGCCGAGGGCGTGTCCCGCGACATCGACAAATCGCTCCCCGGCTCGGATGGACTCGATAACGGCTGAAAAAACCTTGCGCTGTTCGGGAAGTCCCAGCAGGGTGGTGCCCAGCTTATAGCTGTAATAATAAAGAAAATACCAGTTGAGCGGATTGCTAACCCACGTGCCGATGGCGGCCGTGATCTTGCTTCCCTTGAAAAAAATGGCCAGCGTAACCGCAAGCGCCGTCTGAAAGGGAATGATGGGCAGCATGCCGCAGAATACACCCATGGCCATGCCCAGGGCCAGATCGCGCGGTTCTCCTCTCAGGCGGATAAATCTCAGATAGTAGTAACGGATCTGTCTGTTGAATTTCACGGTCCGGTTATTCCATTTGCATAATCCCCGCACAGCGGGGATTATCATTGTCCGGCGTTGCCATTGTGGAAATGCAAACCGCGGCTTCGCCAGGCTGAGGTTTAGGTCGAGGCTGAGAAAAGACGAAGAAATGGTTTGATTTGTTTCTTAACCTTGGCCTTAACCTCAGCCTATCTGAACGGCCTCACAAGAGAGCATTCAAAAAGCCGGGTTTTGTTAGGGCAGACTATTTGCCCTACTCTTCCAGGGGGGCCAACGCCTGGATCGGGAATTTCGATCTCACATCCACCGACAGGTCGGCATGCTCGCCGTGCAGGAGCCGGTGATACCCCGCCAATGCGATCATGGCGCCGTTGTCCGTGCAGTATTCGGGCCGCGAGAAATAGACCTGAACGCCCAAAGGGGAAAACGCTTCCGTCATGCAGTTTCTCAAATGATTGTTGCATGCCACGCCGCCGGCGACAACCATGGACGGCGCCCCGGTAATTTCCCTTGCTTTTATCGATTTTTTAACCAGTACATCGATGACCGATTCCTGAAACGAAGCGGCAATATCCGCGATCGAAACCGTTGCCTGCTCCTCCCGGCTTTCCCGCCATTTTTTGATATACAGCGCTACAGCGGTTTTCAGGCCGCTGAAACTGAAATCGAGCGAATCCTTCGACAGGAAGGCCCGTGGAAAATGGATTTTGTCTTTCCGTCCCTCTCGGGCCATTTCTTCAATCACGCGGCCCCCCGGGTATCCCAGGCCGAGGATTTTGGCCACCTTGTCAAAGGCCTCGCCCGCGGCATCGTCCAGGGTTTGTCCCAGCAGGGCGTATCGTCCGTATCCGGAAACGTGGTACAGGCTGGAGTGCCCACCGGAAACGGCAAGGCACACGAAGGGAAAGGCGGGAAGTTCGTCCTCCAGGAATATGGACAAGATGTGCCCTTCCAGATGGTTGACGGCCGCCATGGGGATGCCCCGGACGCATGACAGGCCTTTGGCATAGTAAAGGCCCACGAGGAGAGAGCCGACCAGTCCGGGCCCGACCGTAACGGCAATGCCGTCCAGGTCGCCCGTCCCGAGATCCGCGCCGGCAAGGGCTTCCCTTACAACGGGCATGATGTTTTTGACATGTTCCCGCGAGGCCAGTTCGGGCACGACGCCGCCGTGAGGCCTGTGAGACCGCACCTGCGAATGGACGACATTGGACAGGACACTGCGCCCGTCCGCCACAACGGCCGCCGAGGTGTCGTCACACGAGGTGTCGATGCCCAGGACAATCATCCGTACTCCATTTCAACCCCGACCGCTCCCCGCCCGTGGGATAACGGTGGAAGTCGATGCCGGGGAATAAAGATGCTTACGGTCCGCCGGGGGCTAAGGTCACGTAAGGTTTGATTTTTTCCATGCGGGCGCGGCCGATCCCTTCAACGGCGAGCAACTGGTCCAGTCTCTCGAATCCCCCTACGCTCGAGCGTTGCATGACAATGGCCTCGGCCGTCTTGGCCCCGATACCCGGAATGGCCGTCAGGCCGTCGCGGGTCTCACGATTCAGGGCGACGGGAATGCCCAGGGTGACCTTGTAAAAGGCGGGCATCTCCGTCACGGCGGGAACCGGCTTCCCTTGCCCTGAGACCAAATCGATTCTCCAACCTGAATGGATGGGCCCTTCCCGCCAATGGGCGCCTTCGACGGACGTCCCGGTCGGTCCTCCGGCACGGCGGATCGACCGGTCCAGGTCCGGCGGGTGGGAAAAGGCGTACACCCCGGGACGGGCGACATCCCCCGCGATCTGAACCAGGACGGTTTCACGGGGCGCCTGTTTTCCCGACCCGAACCCGTCCGGTTTTCCCGGCATCCGGTGAAGCGCCAGGATCAGCAGGAGCAGAAGCAATGGGCCGATCAGGGAATCATGTTTCGTCTTTTGCGTCATTGTCCAGACCGAAGGTCTTGTGAAGGACCCGTACGGCCAGTTCGGTGTACTTTTCTTCTATGACACAGGATACCTTTATCTCCGAGGTGCTGATCATTTTGATGTTGATGTTTTCATCGGCAAGGGCCTGAAACATCTTCATGGCGACCCCGGCGTGGGCGCGCATACCCACGCCGATAATCGAGACCTTGGCGATATCTTCGTCCCCCATCACCTTTTCGGCGCCGATTTCCTGGGCCACGGCGCCGACCAGCTTCATGGTTCGGTAGAAATCGGGCTTGGGGACCGTAAAGGTCAGGTCCGTGAAGCCGTCATCGCTGGTGTTCTGAACGATCATGTCCACCACAATGCCCGACCGGTAAACCGGTTCGAAAATCTGAAACGCCGTGCCCGGCCGATCCGGCACCTTTTTGATGGTGACCTGCGATTCGTTCTTGTTGAAAGCGACGCTCGAGACCGACACTTTTTCCATATCCTTCGTTTCAGCGACCACCA
>JAFDKD010000709.1 GCA_019307165.1 Deltaproteobacteria bacterium
CCAGTCTCTCGGCGATCATGTCCATCTGGATTTCGCAGCCGTAGGTGCCCGGCGTCACCCCGAAACCGCGGATCGCGCCGGTGGGCACCTTGTTGGTGTAGACCACCGAGCACTTCACCTCCACGTTGGGCAGGTAGTAAGGTCCGGCCACGTAATATGCGTGCTTGTCCACCACATAGGAACTCAAGCCCGTGTATGCGCCGGCGTCGTGCGTACTGTTCACCTGGCGCGCCACGATGCGGCCGTCCCTTTTGACACCGTCCCGGAAGGTCATCCGCCACGGGCTGTGCCTGCCGGAGTAAAGCATTTCCTCCTCCCGCGTCCAGCGCCACTTGCAGGGTCTCCCGGTCTTGAGGGCCATCAGCGCGGCAATGGCATCGGCGTGAAGCTCCGGCTTTCCGCCGAAGGCCCCCCCCACATTGCCGCCCACGTATTTGATATCGGAGAAACCGAGATGCCCGCGGGAGGTGTATTGCATCCGCTCCGACCAGCGGTGGGAAAGATCTTCCCCCTGGCCGAGGATGCGTTGAAGCTGCCTCAGAAGAAAATACATGCCCTGGGTAACGGTGTGGATGGTCAGCCGCCCGTCATTCTCGGGAATGGCCAGGCTCACCTGGGTTTCGATGGGCGCGTGTTCCTGAGAAGGAAAAAAGAATTCGTTTTCCACGATTTCGTCGGCCTGGTCGAAACCTTTTTGAATATCCCCGTTATACACCAGCCGGTAGGGACGGTCCCCCACCATCAGGACATTCCCTTCCGGCCGAACTTTCGGCGCCTCGGGCTTCATGGCCTCAAGGGGATCGAAAACCGGCGTCTGCTTTTCGATGTCCAGGTCGATCAGGTCAAGCGCTTCATTGGCGATCTCCACGGTATCCGCGGCCACGGCGGCGATGGGCTCCCCCATGTAGCGCACCGCATCTTCCGCCAGGACGGCCTGATCCAGGGTCAGGTAGCCGTAGGTGTTGCACGGCACATCCGCAGCCGTGATCACCCCGTGAACGCCCGGGAGTTTTTCAGCCCTGGAGAAATCGAGTTTTCGAATCAACCCTTTGTGCACCGGGCTGCGCAAGGCCTTGACGACAAGGGTCCCCGGAATAAAGACGTCGTCAACATATCTGGCCTGACCCGTGACATGTTCCAGGCCGTTGTACCGAAGCTTGCTCTTTCCTATGTTCTTGTAGGTCATCGGTCACCTCCCTCATCGGCAACCAGTTCGGCGGCGAATTTGACCGCCTCGATGATGTTGATGTAACTCCCGCAGCGGCACAGGTTGCCCGAAAGGGTTTCCTTGATATCGGTCACCGTGGGATTCGGGTTTTCGTCCAGCAGCGCCTTGGCCGTCATGATCATTCCAGGTGTGCAGAACCCGCACTGTGAGGCGTGCTTTTCGTAAAAGGCCTTTTGCAGGGGATGCAGACCGCCCGAACCGCCGGCCCCTTCGATCGTCTCGATATCGGCGCCCTGAACGCTGAGGGCATGGGTGAGGCAGGCCCGACGGAGCGTGCCGTTCACCAGTACGGAGCAGGCCCCGCAATCCCCGGTTTCACAACCTACTTTGGGACCCGTGATGTGCAGGTGCTCCCTCAACACCGTCAGGAGGCTGGTCGTTGCATCGACCGCCACCCGGCATTCCATTCCATTGACTTTTATTTCGAGTAACGCCATTTCACATCTCCATCATGCGATTTGAGAAAGGACTTGCCTTACCAGTGCCCGGGCGGCCCTTTCCCTATACCAGGCGGTGGCCCGTGCGTCGGTGCCGGCATCGGTCTCCGCGATAATCTCTGCCGCCACTCGATCCACAAGGTCCGTGGACAGAGGTTTGCCTTCCAGCACTTGAACGGCCGTTTTCGACACAAAAGGGTGCACGGCCATGCCCCCGAGGACCAGGCGGATGCGCCCGCAGACGGCGCCTCCCATCCGGGCCCGAACGGATACGGACAGGATGCTTCGGCTCTCGCCCTGTCTTTGCCGCAGTTTCTCCCATGCCCACTTGTCGTCGCCGGTGAGGCATGGGACCTCGAACTGGTTAACCATGCCGCCGTCGGCGAGCTTCTGCTTCTTGGACATTGTAACGAACTGCTCGACAGGCGTCCGGGCTTCCCCGGCGGTGGACGCGGTGACCACCACGGCGCCCAGCGCCATAAGGGCGGCGACGCCGTCGGCGTTTCTGGCATTGGTCCCCAGATTGCCGCCAAGGGTGGCGGCATTTCTGACGGCGGGGGATGCCATCTCGATACAGGCCCTGGCCAGCAGAGGCAATTTTTCCCTCACCAGAGGAGAGGCCGCGATGTGGGCAACCGGCGCGCAGGCGCCGATGACGATTTGGCCGTCCTTCTCCCGGATGTAATCCAATCCGAGGTTGCCCACATAGACCAGGACATCGCTTCGCCGGCGCCGGTGGCGGTTGAACCGGGCCATCAGGTCGGTGCCGCCGGCAATGATGAGTGCTTTGTCGCCGAGGTCCGACAGCAGGGAACATGCCTGTCCAAGGTCGGTCGGCGCGTGGAACGTTTCATTTGACATGATCATTCTCTCCCGATTTAAGCGAGTAAAGAATCAGGGCCCACAGGACCCGGCTTCGCTATAGGGCAGCTACGCCGCGGCAAGCCAGGTTTTGTTGATGGAATCAAGATCGGTTTTTATCCAGTCCATTCAGTTGTTTCGATGGTGTTTTTTTACGTCATTGGGAGGCGACATGTCAAGGATCAACGGGCTGAAAAAGGCCTTATATCTTTGATTTTGCGGGGCCCG
>JAFDKD010000710.1 GCA_019307165.1 Deltaproteobacteria bacterium
GACGTAGGTGACGGTGTCCTCCAGGTCCGCCCGGTCATAGTCGGCGAGCTGGCTGTAAAAATCGATCGCTTCGTCCAACTCCTGGATGACGCCGCTGTAGTCCAGGATTAATCCGTACTCCTTCCCCTCATGCAGACGGTTCACACGGGCAATGGCCTGGAGCAGCGTATGCTCTCTTAACTTACGGGCAAGATATAGAACCGTATTGCACGGTGCATCGAAACCGGTCAACAGTTTATCGACGACGATGATGATTTCCGGGTTGTCACCATGTTTAAAGGCATTGATAAGCTGTTTGTTATAGTTCTTTTCGGATCCATAGCGGTCCATCATTCCCTGCCAGAAGTTTTTCTGTTTTTGAGACGGCTCTGTGCCGTTTCCCTCACCCTCGTGCATGGTAGGGGCAGATATCAGCACCTCCGAGGAAACCATTCCGTACTCATCCAAGAACGCTTTGTATTGAAGGGCTGTTTCCTTGTCGGGAGTGACAATCTGCCCCTTGAGCCCTGTTCCCTGATAAGCCGTCGTGTAATGGAGACTGACGTCCCACGCAATCATACGGATCTTTTGAGGTGCCTTGTTGAGCTGACGCTCCGTGGAAAACTTCCTCTTCAGGTCCGCCTTCTGATCATTTGTGAGTCCCAATGTGATTTTCTCGAACCAGCTATCGATCGCATTCCTGTCCACCTTTTGGGGGACATGCCGGGCCTCATAAAGGAGGGGTACTACGGCCTTGTCTTCCACCGCGCGTGAAATGGTGTATGCCGGCCGGAAGAGATCGCCGAACTGGGCAAATGTGTTTCTTTTCGCTGACTTGGCCAACGGCGTGCCCGTGAATGCAATAAAACAGGCCCCTTTCAGGGCCAAACGCATGCGGGCGTGCTGTTCCTGATACTGGCTACGATGCCCCTCGTCCACAAGGACGAACGTATTCCGGTCAACCCGGCTAAGCTCCCGGTTGGAGGCGGCTGTTGCAAATTTGTGAATAAGCGTGGTGACGATATGTGTCCGGTGGTCGAGCAGAAGCTCCGTGAGGTGTTTTCCGGTATTTGCCTGTTCAGGTTCCAGGCTGCATGCTCGAAACGTCCCCCAAATCTGATCGTCAAGGTCGATACGATCGGTCACGAGAACAATCTTGGGATTTGTAATATCGGGATGCAAAGCCAGGGATTTTGCGAGCATAACCATGGTCAGCGACTTGCCACTTCCCTGGGTGTGCCAGACCACGCCTCCCGGCCGGGGTTCTTCATTGGGCGCCTTTAAGACCCTCCTCATGATATCATGGACTGTAAAATATTGCTGGTACCGGGCGACCTTCTTTATTCCATTATCGAATAGTATAAACTTATAGGCCAGTTCGAGGAGCCGTTCCGGACGACACAGGGAATAGAGCAAACGGTCTTGCTCGTAGATCCCGCGGCCCTGTTCCAGAATGGCTAAATAAGTGTTTCGAACATCCTTAAAGGGATCGGACAATAGACGATCAATGGCGTGCCGATCAATTGGTTGGTTCAATACCTGCTGAATCGGGCTATCTAAATTCTTTTCCCTCCATACGGTCCAGAAAGGTCGCGGCGTGCCCGTCGTACCGTACTGGGCCTTATCGCGCGCCAAGGCTAAGAGCGTCTGGCAGTAAAGAAAGAGCTGGGGGATGCCGTCCTTTGCCTGATAGTCGGCAAGTTGATCAATGGCAAGGTCGATGGGATTCTTTTTGCTCTGTGTGTATGCCGACCGCTTGCACTCCATGACAACAAGCGGGATACCATTAACGAACAACACAATGTCGGGCACATAGTGTTTCTGATATCCAACCCGTTCAACCTTATATTCAGCCGTGCAGTGAAAGGTATTTCTCTCAGGATTTTTCCAAGCGATATAGTCGATGGCGAAACTCTTTGTGTCTCCTTCAACCGTCTGCGGCACACTCGTTCCAAGGCATAAGAGATCGTAGGCCTGTTCGTTCTGGTGTGCCGCACCCGTTGCCCTGAAGGCCTTCAGGGATTGTACGGCGTTCTGGATGGCATTTTCAGTGAAAGGATGGGTGGCGCCCTTAAATTCATAGCGGCAATGGTTGCGGATATGGTCTAATAGTATCGGTTCGAGGATGGAGGAACCCAAACGCCCACCGCGGAGATTGACGGTCTCCTCCGGCGTCAGGTATTCCCAGCCCATATTGATCAATAGCTGGAGTGCCGGAAGCTGAGATTGGACCTTTTCCAGGTAGCTCGGGAGCTCATGTTCCGATGTACCATATGGGGCTTGCTCTTCCATGTCCTCTTCCTAAGTTTTGACCTGAGTTGTTCCTTTCAGCAGTTTCTGTACGCCCGGCCATTTTCCGTAAGCCGGTATCTCTGAAGCCTGCTTTTCGGCTTGCCCGGCAGCGTCATTTCCACAAGTCCGACGTTTATTGCCGGCAAGAGGTAAGCTTTACGGAAATGCTCAGCGTTTTTCAACCTGAGTATTTCCTGAAGTTCCTTGCGGGAATGATCGCCCGTCATAACATTAAGAAGCCGTTTGACTTCCGTGGTGACTTCCTTTTGTTTCAGGGATTCCGCAAAAACCGGATGAACAGGAAATTCAACCAGGAAAAAAGTCCGAGCGTTATCTGTGTGAAAGATCGGTTCAGGAGATCCGTTTTTTTCGATTTCACGCAATATTTTCGGGATGCCGGTTCCACGCCCCTCGGTCATTTCGAGTTCTTTTAAAAATTCACCAACCCGTCGATTACGATAACGGCGCGAA
>JAFDKD010000711.1 GCA_019307165.1 Deltaproteobacteria bacterium
GCCCGGGAACGTTTTGTTCCCTGAGCCTTTTCTTAATTTCCAAGTTGACGAATCAACGCGCCGGTCGAGGAAGTCCTACTTTTTTCCTCCCTTGCCGATCCACTTGTCAATGGCCTCTTTGTCAAAACGCCAGACCCTGCCGATGCGAATGGCCGGAATCTTGCCTTCGGCAGCATATTTACATATGGTTATCTCATGCAGCTTCAAATACTTGGCGACCTCTTTGGTTGTTAAAATCTCAGGCATAGCATTCTCCTTTTTGTTTTTTTATTCTTACCAGGTAATACCCGGCGACCCTCTCCATCGCATTGTTTTTAAACTGTAATACCGAACCGTTCTAATGTCAACAAAAGCATCATAATTTTTTAAATCTAATTTGCTTTATGCACACCTGAAATGGGTTTCCGGATAATTCAAGTAGGGATAAATCCATGACAGTCGGAAAACTATTTTTTCTCGTTGTCCTGAACGTTCTTTTTCTTGCGGCGGTATCGGTCAATTATCATCATGCCGCATTTGTGCTCGACGGAGATACCATTCGTCTCCGCAACGGGCAAAGTGTGAGGTATCTCGGCATCGACTCGCCTGAAATAGGACGTGACGGCAAAATGGACGAGTTTTTAGCAAAGGAGGCAAGAGATTTCAATCGCAGGCTGGTCATGGATTCTAAAATCCGTTTGGCGTACGACAAGGAAAAAACGGATCGGTACGGCAGGCGGCTGGCCTATGTGTTTCTGGATAACGGGGAAATGGTCAATGCCCTGCTGGTGGAAAACGGCATGGCCCACGTGCTTTCACGAAAACCCAACCTGAAATACAGCACGCTTCTGCTCGATTGCCAGAAAAGGGCCATGGAAAAGGGGCTGGGCATCTGGTCCGGGACCGTGGAAAAGAAGGAGGCGTTTTACCTGGGAAACAGCGCATCTTTCAGGTTTCACCGACCGGGGTGCCCTTTCGGAAGTAAGATGAAGCAGCGTAATCGTGTGGAATTCAAAACCCGTTTCGATGCATTTTGGCAGGGATACAGTCCCTGCAAACGCTGCCGTCCCTGAGCGGGGTCAAGATTCTCGATGATGATTTCGGCCTTCAACTCAAAGAGACCGTTTACCCACGAGTACTTTCAGGCCGCCGTTGAATTTGTACTTCTTCAACGTCATATACTATATTTCCAGGCTTTCTCTTCTCGTATGTCACGAACAAATACCAAGGCGGAAAGTGATCTTCCATAAGGTACAACGCAGACATTGAGTTCGACATCTATTAAAGATTCGTCAAAATGAATAACCTTTGATTTATATACGCGGGGCAAATTCAGGCCTCCGATTCTGTCGGAATATCGTGTGGTAATTTCAATAAATTCTTCTTCGGAAAGGAATTGCTTAAGGTGCGAGCCTATTAGTTTTTTCTCGGAAAAACCGATCATCTTGCTGAATGCGGGATTTGCATATTTGACAATATAATCGTGGACAACTACGATTCCATCCCTCGCGTGCTCAACAAGAGCACGATATGTATCTTCAACGTCTCTTCGTTCCTGAATTTCCTCATGTAACTCGCTAACCCGCCTTTTCACTCTATTTTCAAGATTATCGCGACAACGCGTCAACTCCAAGTGGGTCCGAATCCTGGCACTGACTAGGGATCTTTTAAAAGGCTTCGTTATGTAATCCGCTACGCCCAGTTCAAACCCTTTTGCTTCAGTGTCTTCCGGGGTCGGCTCGGAAAGTACGATAATCGGGATATCTTTAGTGGTTTTGTCGGCTTTCAACTCTCTGCAAACATCGTACATATCTGCATTCGGCATTATATCGTTTAGCAGGATTAACCCGAGGGTATTCGGTGATGAGGCAAGCCTGATTGCTTCCTCCCCGTCAACGGCGATTTTGATGTCGTAATCAGGAGCCAGCATCGTTTTCAGGACGTTAACGTTTTCCGGATTAGCGTCTACAATTAACAATACTTCTTTTGGTTGCGAGCTATTCATGATGCAGAATGGGAGTTGAATTAATTTTCAGCGGGATGATGGATAAAAGCATGTTGAACAGAACCGCTAAGTATGAGCTATATGCTGACAAATATTCGCTTGTGGGTTGAGTATATTGGACGTGCCCCTATGGTTCAAGGAAAATCTAACCGCCCCACCCGAGGTGCGACTGCGGCGAGAACTCGCGCGCCTGAAACGAGTGGGAGCGGGAGGCTGATCAAAAAAGTAAATTGGTATAGGAGTTAGAGGTGACGAGGTCCTGACTGGTGTCAAGACATGCGGGCTTCGACGAGACCGGGGTATTACTGCACATCATGATCCTAGGTATTGAGCGTCAAAAGATGTTCATAAACGACAGGGATCGGGCGAAGTCGCCGTAGCATCTTCGTCGCCGACCAACCCGCCTACCTCGGCGTCGCCCGTGACCGCGCCGGTGCTGTGGCAGTTCGTGATATCTCCCGGAATGACATACCCCACCAGCCCCCCCGACTTTGTTGTTTCCCGTCAGGAAGTGCGAGCGTTTCCAGCGCCTTCGCCATGGCGGCCGGTACCCGCAACAAAGCGCCCTGCGCCTGACTGGAAATCCTGTTCAAATGCTGGCCTGCTGCCTTCGATTTCCAATCGGATCGCTTCGTCTTCCGGCAGGTCCCATTGCCTGATCAGAGAAGCGCGATCCGACAGCATGGCCAGTTGAGGCAGATCGGCAAGTTCGCGCGCCAGCAGTTCGGCCTGCGCCCGCGACTCGCCCTTCTTAACGAGCCGGTTCACCAGGCCGATTGCATAGGCTTCTTCAGCGTTTACCGCACGACCGGTTAACATCATGTCCAGCGCGCGGCTCTGGCCGATCAGTCGGGGCAGCCTGACCGTGCAGCCGTTCGGCAGTGGGCCGCCGTAGCGCCTGCAGAA
>JAFDKD010000712.1 GCA_019307165.1 Deltaproteobacteria bacterium
ACTGTGACTCAATGGGGAGCAGGCTCATGAAGCCGATGCCCAATCGTCGCCAGAAGCCGGTATGGGGATCTACCGTGTAGACGACGGGTTTCCCCGCCTCCAGGCCGTGCCAGAGAATTCGCTCGTATCCTGTTTCATCTGCCTGGAGTTCCAGCCGGAATGCGATCTTCTCGATGTTCTCCTCGAACCACTCCACCATGTCCCGTGCCATATCGACCGATGTCAGCACGACGCCGATCTCGGTATTGTGCAGGAGCGCGCGGGGATCCAGGTTCAGGGAACCGATAAATACCTGGCGCCGGTCAAAAATGAACGACTTGGCATGTAGGCTGGCCTTGGAAGAGCCGTGGGGGCCCTTTTTTTCCTTGCGTTCACCCCTTTCCAGTTTCTTGTTCATCTCGTAGAGTTCGACTCCGGACCGTAGCAGGTCTTTGCGGTACTTGGCGTACCCCGCGTGAACGATGCCCACGTCGGTGGAGGCCAGGGAATTGGTCAGAATGCGCACCCGCACGCCCCGCTCGCTCATATCTTTCAGGAACGCAGTGCCTTCTTTTCCCGGCACAAAATAGGGCGAAAAAATAATCAGCTCCTCACCGATGCCGTCAAGATAAGGCGCCAGTCTGGGGGCCAGGTGATATTCCGTCTCGCTGAAATCGTGCAGGAGTTTTTCGGGCTGATCATAGACGACCTCCGCTTCCCCCCAGTGAAATTTCACGCTGCCTGCGCGGAGAGCGCGTGCCAGGTTTGAATCCCGAAGGGCCCGAAGGTAAGGGGACTCGGCCTGCTGCCTGATCAATTCATCCAGGTGTGCCCGTCCCTCTTGAATTTCTTCCGGTGCGGGCGGCTCGCCCTTGAGCGACAGCGCGGGATAGGCCAGTTCGCTGTTCCAGTATTTGTCGAAGGATGCAGATACCTCCCGGGACACCGGTCCGATAGCCAGCACATCCAGGTCTGCGAAAGACAGGGCCGGATCGGCCTCGAAATACTCATCACCGATGTTTCGGCCCCCGAGAATGGTGGCCTGGTTATCGGCTGTAAACGATTTATTATGCATGCGTCGCGTCACCGAGCCGTAACGGGTCACATACTGCGAAAGACGGCCCACCTTTCGGCTGAACGGATTGAATATGCGCACTTCCATATTCGGGTGGCTGTCAAGTGCTGCCGCACCCACGTCCCTGCCTTCGAGAGCCATATCGTCCACGAGCAGCCGAACCCGCACGCCCCGGTCGGCCGCTTTGAGCAGCAGATCGATGAACAGGGCGCCCACCAGATCGTCATGAAACAGGTAATACTGGGCATCGAGGCTTTTTTCCGCCCCTTGCGCCAGGATGGCGCGGGCCACAAAGGCGTCCAGCCCGTCGCCCAGCAGCAGAAACCCCGATTTTCCGGGATGAGCGAGCATTTCGTCTCGCCGTATTTTTCCAAAGACGGTGTCGTCGGTGTCTGTGTAGGCCCGCGAAACGGGCCGATCCACATTCGTAGGCAGCGTGGCGCAGCCGTTTATGAAAACCAGGGCTAAAGCGTTTAGGCACAAAGTGGAAACATAGTGTCGAATTGACATGGCAATCCCGTCCTTTCACCCGCCGAAAGCTTTCACCGACATGGATCACGTTGTGCAACAGGCCGTAATCCCGCGCCGGCTGATTATTATTAATTCTTAAGGCTTTGGCTAAAAATTGTCCAGAAGGAAGTTATTTCTTGCCATTTAATCAATTTTCCTGTATGTGATTTAACAATATTTTATATACACCCGGATACGAAATTCATGGGAGGAAGACATGGAAGAACGGAAAAATCAGGTTGATAGCTCAAAAAAGGTCTATGAAAAACCCGTTTTGTCAAAACACGGGAACCTGAAAGAAGTAACGGGCCATGGATTGCTCGCTACCAAAAAAAGTAATTCTCTCGGTTGCACACGGTTTTAAGACGATGATAGACATCCGGCAATTCGAGTAACTGCCCCCCCCCCGATCCCCCGTTTTCAAAGGGGGAAGTCGGAAGCAAGTCCCCGTTTATCAAGGGCGAAGCCTTCTAAAGGCTCCTTTCCCATCAGCACCAATCCACTGTTTATAAGGCTGTGCCGTTTTATGACGTACTCATGCTCAGCGAAGCGGCGCCCGCAAATTTTTCCTTGACATAAACTGTACGAAATACTGTTATTTTTACAATTATCGTTCATTTTATTGATTTCAGCCAATTCCAGGAGCAGCTCCGAACGCTGATTTTTTACGGCCTGCTCGCGCGGCCGGAAATGGAGGGGAAACCATGATTATTCTTCAATGGATCGGCATCGGTATCGGTATCCTTGTCGGCATATGCCTTCTTTATATGGCGGTGGTGACCTTTTCCCCTGGGTTTTCGGTTCCTCAACAGCCCCTGAAAATTGCAGGAAGTCATGCTTCGGCGGCCCCGCCGGAAACCCCGGCGCCCAGGACGGAAGTGGGCTTCCACGTTAACGGCACGCGGCTGAGCGCCTGGCTGTTTCTCCCAAGGGATCTGTCTGAACCCGTTCCCTGCATCGTCATGGGTCACGGTTTCGGCGGGACCAAGGCCATGGATCTGGATCGTTACGCGGCCCGGTTTCGGGAAGCGGGTTTCGCCGTCCTCGCATTCGACTACCGTCATCTGGGTGAGAGCGGCGGTGAACCCCGGCAGTTGGTATGGATACCCAATCAGTTGGAGGACTGGCAGGCGGCAGTAACATATGCAAGGGGCATGAAGGAGATCGACCCCGCTCCGGGCTCGACGGCCGGGCCTCCGGTGAAATGCTCTTAAAAACGGCGGGCATCGGACACATCCTCAAGATGGTGGTGCACGGCCAACGCGACTTCTTCAGGTCCTGGTTCGGCCTCTCTCCCCACAAGATACCCATCGTGGGAAAGCCGGGCAGCATTGCCTGCTTGACCGTGCCGGACGCCTGGGACGGTTATCGAAAGCTCGTCTCAGAGGATTTCATAAACCAGGTCTGCGCGCGCATCGTGCTGCGGGGAGACAAGTACCGGCCGGTCAAACATGCCCGCAACGTGCGCTGCCCGGTCCTGCTTCAGGTGTGCGAACAGGACAGCATCGTCCCGGCGAGCGCGGCGAATGAAACCGAAAGGGAACTGGGCGGCAACGCAGAGGTCATCCGGTACCCCATCGGCCACTTCGACATATACGTGGGAGAAGCTTTTGAAAAGGCCGTGAACGACCAGCTGGCGTTTTTCAGGAAACACCTGTGAGTTTCCCGCTGACGCTACAATCCGGATAACAGGGGGATTCGCAGACGCATCAAAATTCCGCTATAGAGTCCGTCCGATAACTCAATTCCCCTCCCCTCGTGGGAGGGGATTAAGGGGAGGGGGATCAGATAAATGGAAACCAGCTTGATATTCTGCTTCAATAACCCGATAGTGTTGGTTCTGCAGCAAAGACCGAGGCCCATGAGAGGTGTCAGTGTTCACGTGTCAGTAAAACAAGGTGCGCCCGCACAAGAACGGCGGGAAATCAACCTGTCATTCCCGCATGCCCTTGGCGGGAATCCAGAAAACCAGAATGGAAGGATTTGTATTTCGATTTAATATGATTGCTGGGTCCCCGCCAAATTCATGCGGGGACGACTGGGGGGATACGGGTCGGAGATTCTCCCGTTTTTGGGCAAGCACGACAACGAATGCCCTTGTCTTGGCCACCTTTGCGTTCTTTGCGAGAAAAAATCAACCTCCGCCCAACCCTGAACCTTACGAAGTTTCATATGAGGTCTTTGAAGTCCCCCTTCGAAAAAGGGGGATTTAGGGGGATTTTCCAACGGTTATAAATCCTCCCCGGCCCCCCTTTTCCGAAGGGGGGAGAGTGCAAAGCAACCCGTAACCCTGAACTCATAACTCGTGCCCATCCATTAATGAAATCGGGGCACTGGCAAGTTTCCAATTCAGAAATGTGTAATTTTTCGCAAGATCAAGGAAATCAAGGGTTTGGGCGGAGGCGTACGATAGTACGCCACACAACCGAACCCGCGGATTGACGCCGATATTGTGGAAAAGGGCCATTTCTGGATGGAAACTAACTCGCAACTCATAACTCATAAGGTGACGTTTCATATGAGGTTTATCGGATAA
>JAFDKD010000713.1 GCA_019307165.1 Deltaproteobacteria bacterium
AAATGTAATCACAGAATAGATTCTTTTCCAACCAAAATAACGGCTATAAATACGATTTGGGTGACAAATATTCATTTTTTAAGAAAGGGGCACATTTTTTTTTTACATTATTTCAGGAGAGGGGTGACGTGATGCTTTTCAAACGCGCGCTATTATTCGTTGTATCGTTCCTTATGGTCGGCTCCCCCTGTTTTGGTCAGGAAAAAAAGGACAAGAGCGACTATGTCCACAGGTCCGAGTACGAGGATCTGTTGAAAAAATTCGAGGCACTGCAACAAAGGCTGGAGCAACTGGAAGCGGACCGTGCGACGAGAGCCGGGGGAGAGGAAACCCGGCCGGGCGCCCACGAGGCACAGGCCGGTGATTCCGGCACGGAGGCGGAAGCGGCCAAGGCGCAGGGCAGGGCCCAAGAGCCCGCCGCAGAAAAGCCTTCGGCAACCGCGGGCCTTCATTTACCTGATGTGGCGTCGTTCACCCCGGGATTCGAGAGGGCCGAGGAAAGACGTCTGGCCGAGCCCAACAAGGTCCCCGCCATGAACGCCCGCATCGCCCATGTGGGTGAAATGGACCTGTACATGGGGTTTGATTCCGTAGGGCGGTTTCAGTACCTGACACAGGACAATGTGGCTGTAAAGGGGGACGTCCCCGATCGCCTGGAACCGGGATTTCAGACGCCGTTCGGAGATCTGAGCTTCATGGCGAACTTCGGCGATGCGCTCGATATCTATTTCGACATTCACATCGCCACCCGTCCCAACACCGACCATCTCCAGGGTGATCAGGGATACCTGCTGGTGCACAAAATGCCGGAGAGGCTCCAGGGATTCAGGCCGCTGGACTGGTTTTTCGAGGAGTTCGACCTGAAGGCGGGGGCCTTTGAAATCGACTACGGCGATGCCCATAACAGGCGCTCCAACAATGCCCAGGTCCAGCAAAACCCGCTGATCGGCAATTATGTGGTCGATCCGAGGGCCACGGATATCGGCCTGGAACTCATCAGCGCCGGGAGGCGGGTAAAATGGCTGCTGGGTTTCGGCAGCGGCACCTATGAGGGGCATTTCGAAAACGGCGGCGGTTACAGCGCCCACGGCAAGGTCTGGGGCGACCCGATCAAGGATCTGCGCACGTCGTTTTCCATGTACTACTCGGATCACTCGGGCGACGGCGTCGGGTGGCCGGGCTCGGGAACCGTGGGGAACCTGTTCAGGACCAACCGCAGCGGGGGCCCGTACCAAGGGGTGTTGGACGATGGCGACGCACCGGGACAGGTGATGCCGGGCATGGGGCAGAAGGTCACGGCCGTGCAAGCCGACCTGACCTGGCGTCTGCGCCCCATCGAACTGTACGCCTATTTCGCCTATATGCAGGACGCGGACATCAACGGGAGCGGGCCCGGGGCCCCTGAAGACAGCTGGTATTACTACGCCGGGGAAGGGATTTATTATTTCACGAACCGGCTTTACCTGGCCGCCAGGTACAGCGGGGCCACGGCCCGGCGCCTGAACGACGCTTCTTCAAACGGTATGGTCCACCGCATTCAACTGGGGGGCGGGTACTGGTTTTTCGATTCGGTCCTCGCTAAACTGGAGTTCGTGTACCAGAAATACAGGGATTTTTCAGAAACGGACGGGATGATCAGCGGGGTGGATGCCTGGCTGGATCCCGAGTTCAAGGGGGTTATTGCAGAGGCCTCCTTCGGCTTCTAGTTTCCATTAATGGACGGATAACAAATAACTGATAACGAATAACGAAAGCGGGCCGATCATGCGCATACTTCCATTTCGAACGAAGTATCTAAGGCAGGCACACCTCAAAATGGCTGCGGTCTTCGCGGTTCTTTTTCTCACGGCCGTACTGGCTTTCCCAGGCCCGGGGGCAACTTGGGCGGAGACCATCATCCGCTACGAGAGTATTCCCGGGAAGAGCAGGGTCGTTCTCAGCGGCAAGTCCACACTGCACGACTGGGGTGCGGAGAGCACCGTGATCCACGGACGCATGGAAGTGCGGCTCACGGAAGGGACCGATCTCCCGGCCTTGATGAAGTCGTTCGATCTGTGTCGACTGGCGTACGTCGACGTGAAGGTCGCGATACCCATCACATCGCTCAGGGCGGATTCCGAAGAACTCGAAGAGAGAATGTGCCATAAACTGAACTACGAGAAACATCCGAAAATCCACTATGCTTTTGACACCGCCGAACAGCGGGAATGCCTGGAAGTGTCGGAGTATATGTTTGACACCATGGGCAAATTGACCGTAAACGGGGTCACCAGACCCGTTGCCATGAATGTGATCATCCAGTCCCTTTATGAAGGGCAGTTGTATATTCAGGGAAGTACGACGCTGAAGATGACCGATCTCAACATAAAACCGCCGTCCCTGCTTTGCGGTATAGTCAAGGCGGATGACGAAATCCGAATCCACATCTGGTGGGCGGTACGGCGGGTGGACGGCAATATGTGACGTAAATAGTAATTGAACGTCTTGGGAATTGCGCAACTCATTGAAAAAAAACAGTCTTGATGATAGCCTTTTCAAAAAACGAGACTTGAGGTAATCCAATGGGCCGAATCAGCTTCGTCATTGCGGTAGCGGTACTATTCACGGTGGGATGCGGGACCATAAAGGAAAAAACCCGTATGACGGATTTCGATAATATCGCACGGGCGTACGAGCATATCATGCTCGAATCCGACTTCGAAACCGCTATGGAGTTCACCGACTCCGAAGCCGGTCCC
>JAFDKD010000104.1 GCA_019307165.1 Deltaproteobacteria bacterium
AGCCGGCTGCCGTCGTGCCCCCCGGCGAGGTGACCATTTCCCTCAATTCGGCGAGGGAACGGTCCGATTCCTTTGCCAGGTGCGCGGCGCCCACAAAAGTCTGGATCACCAGGCCAAGCGCGGTTTCGCGCTCCAGACCTACCGCAGCCCCTGCTTCCGCCATGCATTCCATGAACCGGAACACGTAGCCGGGACCGCTGCCTGAAAGGGCCGTTACCGCATCCATCAGTGCTTCATCCACCTCAACCGTATCGCCCACGGCATTGAGGATGCTCCTGGCAGTCTCAAAATGGGCCGACGTGGCCAGAGGGCCCCTGGCCAACGCGCTGATGCCCTTCTGGATGAGGGCCGGCGTGTTGGGCATGACGCGAATCATGGGAATGTCGCGGTCTATGGCGGCGCGGATCTTCTCCAGGGGTGTGCCGGCGGCGATGGAAATGAACAGATGATCGGCGCGCACGTCCGCCTTTACCTCCGCCAGGACTTCCATCATGATCTGGGGCTTTACGGCAAACAGGACGGTGGCGTTGCGTCTAAGCACCTCGCTGTTCGATTCGGTGATCCGGATGCCGAATTGATCCGACATGCGGTCGCGGGCCTCCGTGTCACGGTCGGACGCCCACAGCTGTTCGGGAGTGTAAAGCCCGCTTTCCAGCAAGCCCTTGATCAGTGCCGTGGCCATGTTGCCCGCTCCCACAAAACCCAGGGTGCGATTCTCTTTCATGGATATCCCTCCTTAGTTTATCCTCTTTGCAAAACCTGGTCCTAAGGGCCAGATCGATTCTATGCTGCTGTGCCATCCCGGAAATGCAAACCGTGGCTTCGCCAGGTTGAGGTTCAGGTTGAGGCTGAGAGAAAGATGAAAAAATCGTTTAATTTGTTTCTTAACCTTAGCGTTAACCCCAGCCTATCTGAACGGCCCCCTAAGGAGGCGACCGCAAAGCCGGGCCTGCCGCGCCGTAGCCCCGCACTTATGCGCCCCGCGCCATGCGCCATACGCCATGCGCTATGCGCGAAGCATATCATCAGATCCCTGCGGCTCAAGTAAAAAATTCCGGAATCAAAGCGGGGACCACATTGTGAAATCGATTCGTCGGACGTCATGTGAAAAAATGTACATGATTGTCCTTGACGCTCCATTTCTTTTATGTTAAGCAAAACCTTTCTCATAATATATCAGCATATCCGTAAGCCCGCTCTCGGAACGGGCGGGATCATATTTAGAAGCGAAAAACCATCATCACAAAGGAGGATTAGGACATGCCGTATGATGCAGTAAACATGCAGGATTGGCAGATCTCGGAAGCTGCCGAAAAGAACATGCCGACACCCGATGAGTGGCGGGACAAGCTTGGTCTGGAAAAGGACGAAGTTCTCCCCATGGGACGGTTGGCCAAACTGGATTTTCTCAATATCATCAAGCGCCTTCAGGACAAACCCGATGGAAAGTACATCGAGGTGACGGCCATCACCCCGACGCCCCTGGGCGAAGGCAAGAGCACCACTTCCTGCGGCCTCATGGAAGGCCTGGGCAAGCGCGGCGTGAACGTGGGCGGCGCCCTCAGGCAGCCCTCCGGCGGCCCCACGATGAACGTCAAGGGGACCGCGGCCGGCGGCGGCAATTCCCTGTTGATTCCCATGACCGAGTTTTCCCTCGGGCTGACCGGCGATATCAATGACATCATGAACGCCCACAACCTGGCCATGGTGGCTTTGACGGCCCGCATGCAGCACGAGCGCAACTATAACGACGAGCAGTTGGCGCGCCTTACCGGCATGCGGCGGCTGGACATCGACCCCACCCGCGTGGAGATGGGCTGGGTCATCGACTACTGCGCCCAGGCGATGAGGAACATCATCATCGGTATCGGCGGCCGCATGGACGGCTTCACCATGCAGAGCAAGTTCGGCATTGCCGTGGGCTCGGAATGTATGGCGATCCTGGCGGTGATTCGCGACCTGGCCGACCTGAAGGAGCGGCTCAACAACATCACCGTGGCATTTGACAAGAGCGGCAAGCCCGTGACGACCGGCGACCTGGAAGTGGGCAACGCCATGACCGCCTTCATGCGCAATACCATCAACCCGACCCTCATGTGCACGGCCGAGTACAACCCGTGCATGGTGCACGCGGGCCCCTTCGCCAACATCGCCGTGGGCCAGTCCTCCATCATCGCCGACCGCGTGGGGCTGAAATTGTTTGACTACCACGTGACCGAGTCGGGATTCGCGGCCGACATCGGCTTCGAGAAATTCTGGAACGTCAAGTCCCGCTTCAGCGGCCTGAAACCCAACGTATCGATACTCACCTCCACCATCCGCGCCCTCAAGATGCACGGCGGCGGTCCCAAGGTGGTGCCGGGCATCGCCATGGACGAAGTCTACACCAAGGAGAACCTGGAACTGGTGGAAAATGGCTGCGAGAACATGGTCCACATGATCGAGGTCATCCGCAAAGCCGGCATCAACCCGGTGGTCTGCATCAACCGCTTCTACACCGACACGGACGCCGAGTGCGCCGTCGTGCGCAAGGCGGCCGAGGCAGCCGGGGCCCGCTGTGCCGAATCCAAGCACTGGGAACTGGGCGGCGAAGGCGCTCTGGAATTTGCCGACACCGTGATCGACGCCTGCAATGAGGAAAACGATTTCAAATTCCTCTATCCCCTGGAAATGAAGCTGCGCGACCGGGTCGATATTATCGCCAAAGAGGTCTACGGGGCCGACGGCGTGACCTGGACCCCCGAGGCGGAGTCCAAGGCCAAAATGCTGGAAAACGATCCCAAATACGCGGATTTCGCCACCATGATGGTCAAGACCCATTTGAGCCTGACTTCCGATCCGACCCTGAAGGGCGTTCCCAAGGGCTGGACCCTGCCCATCCGGGACGTGCTCATTTACTCGGGCGCCAAGTTCCTGTGCCCCTGCGCCGGGACCATCAGCCTGATGCCGGGCACCGGCTCCAACCCCGCCTTCAGGCGCGTGGATGTGGATGTGGAAACCGGGAAGGTGAGCGGGCTGTTCTAAACGTCCCTGACCGGAAGAAAAACACTGAAATGAAAAGGAGGGCCGGAAACGGCCCTCTTTTTTTATCGACAGGACAAAGGGGTTATGAAAAAAGAATATCGAATATCGAACAAGGAATGTCGAATTTCGAAGTTTAAAATCGCCCCAAGAATAACCCTTTTAGTCGCAAATAAATCCCAACCTCTGATCATGGGCCCGGATAGGATCTATCGATCAGGGCAGGAAGTAACTAAGTTTCGCGGTTGGTTCTAAGTTCTCGTGTTGATGTGAAGAGTAAAACAGAGGGCATCGGTTTGAACGTATAGAGTAATGACAGACTACGCATTGCGTCATTCGACATTCCTTGTTCAATATTCAATATTCGATATTCTCTTCAAAGTCAGCTTCCCCCGTTCTCTAAGGTCGTCAGCAAGAACCCGCCGTCCGCGTCCCTCACCACCTTCAGCCCGAACATGGTTATGGTATCCACGACGGGCCGTCCGAAAAGAAAATCCATTTCCGCCGACGGTATGCTGAGTTTCTCCGCCACAAACGGCCTCAGCCGGTAATCGAACTTCATGATTTCGAGGATTTCCCCGAGCGCCTGCTCACCGCGGGCCTGCACGTCCTTGACGATCGCTTCCAGAATGTTGTAGCCGCACCGTTCCTCGTGCTTCTCCATCAGGCCGAGCAGGACGCCGTCTTCAACCAGGTCCCGCCGGATCAGTTTCGGCGTATCGTATACCCGCATGAATTCCCCCGCGTCCCAACAGGCAAAGGCCGCGCACTGGGCAGGGCGATTCTCGTAGATCGTGCAGGCATTCCCGTCCGCGTCATGGAAGATGCAGCCGCCGGCCGGTTTTTCCCTGAGTTTCATCAATTCCTCATCCGTGAGCCGAAGCTCGTCCCGGATGTTGTCCGCGATCAGTTCTCCCGCGCGAATCGTATAGAGTTGTTCTTTGCGCAGGGTCCCGTTCTCAAGCAGCTGCAAATCGGAAATCTGCAGCGTGGGACTGGATTTCATGCAGCATTCGCCGCAGCGGATGCAGTGGGTCCTGTTGGTATGCGATTGGGGGTTCAATTTCCGCCTGCTATTTTCAAAAAGAATCCACCACAGAGATCACAGAGAACACAGAGAACACAGAGGATTATATTTTAAACCTTTTAATTCCGTCTTATAGTATCTTCACATTCAAGTTAACCAGCAGCCCGGTTTCAATTCCGATAACGTCATACAAGTCAACTGTGGGCTTTATGGGTTTTTTTAACCGCTAGTCTCTGCGACCTCTGTGTGCTCTGTGGTGATATCTTTCCTTGGATGCGGCTACGCCGCGTAAGTTCTTCGTGGTGATCTCATTCGGTATCAAGATGACCGATGCTGTTCGCAAGGATTAGCAAATAAATGGCCGTCCCGCGCGCGGCGGGACGGCCATCTGCACGGGATAATCAACCTACCTTAATGACAATAGCCCCCCCCGTATCGCCGGCCGCGCATCCGCCCCAGAGGAAATAGCCGCCGCCCTTGGCCACCGTCTCCTCGATCCCTTCGATGATAATTCTGCCTGCTGTCGGCCCCTGGGGGTGCCCGTAGATCATGGAGCACCCGTAGTTGTTGAATGCCAGGTCATCGGTGCCGAAGGGATCTACGCCCATCTCCTTGGCAAAGTAGAGATCGTTGACGATAAAGGGATTGTGGGTTTTGATGGTGCTGATGTCTTCAATTTTCAGACCCGCGTTTTCAAGGGCCATACGGGATGCGGGCACGGGCGCAGCGGCCATGTACCCGGGCCTCTCGCGGGAGTATCCGTAGGAGAGGACCTGGATGGTCACGGAAGGATCGGCGCTCAATTCTTTGGCCTTGTCCATGGTCGTGACCGTCAGTCCGCAGTTGCCGTCGGCGGGGTGTGTCTGGGAACCGAACGTCAGAATGCCGTCCGGAATCATCGGCCTGAGTGCGGCCAACCCTTCCTTGGTTGTGGGCATTATGCCTTCGTCCGCTTCCACCAGCTTGGTTTTTTTCCGGGATAGGCGTATCTCGGCGGGGAACATATATTCCTTCTGGAAGGCCCGGTCGTTGTCAAGGGCCATCAGGTACTGTTCGTAGCGCCTGAAAGTCAGGTCGTCGCATTGCTCCTTGGTGAATCCGCCCTCTTTGCCCACGTTTTCGGCCGTCTCGATCATCCGTTTGCCCGCGCCCGGACTGGGGTCGCTGTTGAAGTTGTCCATGACCCAGTTTTCGGATATGACCTCGGCGCCCGGTCCGTTGGGGTTGGGCCAGATGGTGTGCGGACCGTTGGAGCAGCGGTCCGCCATAAGCGTGAAGCAGTTTTGGTACAGGCCGTTTTCCACGCCCATGGCCGCCTGAAAGATGCAGGTGGCGGATGTGGTGCATGCCTGGCTCAGGGTCACGCCGGGGATGCCCGTGGCGCCCATGAGGGCTGCGGCCCAGGGGCTGGCGTAGAACCACTGGCGCTGACCGATGGTCATGCCGAAGATCAGGTAGTCGAACATCTTGGGGTCCCAGTTCTTGTCGGCGAACCATCTGCCTGCGGTGGCGCCGGCCAGGGTCACGCCGTGTTCGTTTGCCAGGCTTCCCTGCCAACGGCAAAATGGGGACGAGAAGTAGCCTTTGTAGGGGATGTACGCATTAGTCAACATATTTTTCCTCCTTATATTTTTTCCTCTTCTGGTTTTTGCCTTCTATTATAAAGCTTGTTTCTGCTCAGCTGAAAACGATTTGCACATAAAGTACTGTCGGAAAAAATGTGGAAAAATCCTTGCTTGTCGCGGCGTAGCCGGATGCGGCCTCGCTCAGTGAAAAAATATCTCATTTCGAGGTTGAAAAAACCCCTTTGTCTCGAATCTGAGACAGGTTTTAAACTTTAGTCACTTTAGGCACTCCTGGTACTCCTGCAATCTGAAGGTCTCGCGCGAGCTATAAAAAACGGTTCACTGGACCGGGACTTTCTATTGATCCCCCCACTTGCCGTATTTTTCCCGGAGGATGCGGTGGAGGATCTTGCCGGTGGGGGTCCTTGGCATGTCTTCATCCTCAATGAAATCGATAGTCTTGGGCCGCTTGTAACCGGCGATTTTGCCCTTGGACCATTCGAGGATTTCCCTGGCCTGCGCCTCGCTCGGCTCGAAGCCCTCGTTCAGCACCACCACCGCCTTGATGGCCTCGCCCCATTTTTCGTCGGGGATGCCGATCACGGCGATGTCCCTGATGGCCTCATGGGCGCCCACCGCGCTTTCCACTTCGGAGGGATAGACATTTTCTCCGCCCGTGATGATCATGTTGGCCTTGCGGTCCACCAGGGTGTAGTAGCCGTCCTCGTCCCGTTTCACCATGTCGCCGGCCGACGAATACTCGCCGTCAAAGGCCTCCTTGGTTTTTTCGGGCTCGTTGAGGTATTCCTTGAAAAGCATGGGGGTGCGGTAGAAGAGTTCCCCGACCTCGCCGTCGGGCGCCTCGTTTCGGTTTTCATCCAGAATGCGGATGCGGTCCGTCCCATAGATTTCCTTGCCGATGGAGCCCAGTTTCTTGAACTGATCTTCGGGCCGCAGCAGGGTGATCAGGCCGCCTTCCGTTGTACCGTATGCCTCCCACAGTTCCGCATTCTTGAAGTGATCCATGATGGCCAGCTTCAGGTCTTCACGGGCCGGCGCCGATGAGATGAGCAGCTGCCGAATGCAGGTGACGTCATATTTGGCCTTGATGTCGTCGGGCAGGGCGAGAATCATGATATAGTGGGTCGGCACCAGGGACGTAAAGGTGATGTTGTAGTCCGCAATGGTTTTCAGCAGGTCTTCGGGGTCGAAACTGACCATGTTGTAAACGAACACGGGGGCCGATAGCAGGGTGTAGGCGAAGGAGTAGAAAATGGAGTTGATGTGGCACATGGGCATGACCAGCATCACCTTGTCCGTGGGCCGGACACCCATGTTGATGTCGTTGAGGAAATACTGGGCCACGTTGCTTTCATGGGTCCGCAGGACCCCCTTGGGCCGCCCCGTGGTGCCGGAGGTGAACATGATGACCCAGGTGTCAGCGCAGTCCACCTCCACATCGGGCTCTTCCGGAGAGGATTCGGTCAGGAGGTCTTCGTACCCCACGTATCCGTCGGGGACCGGTCCGTCTCCCAGATAGATGTAGCCGTCGTCCGGTATGGGGAGCTTGGCCCGGATACTGTCCACGAGTTCGACGAAGGGGGCCTCCACGATCAGGGACTTGCACGCCGAACGGTTGACGATGTATTCGATCTCCGGCCCTGCCAGCCTGAACATGATGGGCACCACGATCTGGCCCCCCTTGGCGCAGCTGGCGTAAATATCCATCCACTCGCCCCGGTTGTACACGAGGACCCCGAAGGTATCGCCCTTGTTTACCCCCAGGCCCTTGAGCCCGTTGGCCAGGCTGCAGGCCCGATCGTTCCATTCCTTGAAAGTGAACGCCTGGTTCTTGTCCTCCCACCCGAGTTTGTCCGGGTAATTGATGGCGTTCATCTTCAAAATGGTCCCAACGTGCGTCCATTTGCTCTTCAACATCTTCGGAACCTCCTTTTATTCCATCTGCAAAACCTGGTCCTCCGGGGCCGCCGTAGAACCTGCTTCGCAGGCCTATGGCAGGTTGAGGCTGAGATTGAGGTTAAGCGCGGCTGCGCAAGCCAGAGGTTGAGAGAAAGAGGAAAAAAGGTGCCAATTTGTTTCTCAACCTTAGCCTCAACCTATCCGCCAAGCCCCCTGTGGAAGCGGCCACAAAACCGGGTCTGCCGGTGCATGGAACGGCCCTATCCCCTGATCCCCGATGCTTCCTGCGCCATGGCGAAAAGCGCCCCGCCCACAGCGCCGGTGAACTGGGGGAACTCGGGCACCAGGACCTCCCTTTCGGTCATTTCCCTGACCATGCGGACGA
>JAFDKD010000105.1 GCA_019307165.1 Deltaproteobacteria bacterium
AAGGGAGGCAATGATGCAGAGGGTGGAAAAGGAATCGGACCGGGCGATGATGTAGTTGATGGTATCGGCATTGGCAACGTGCAGGGTGTAAAAAGCGGTAATGAACAGGGCGTAGTACCGATTGAGGGGATTTTCTACGCAGATGTCGATGACCCGCTTGAAGAAGACAACCATCAGAATGGCCTGGACCACGTACCAGAACATGATGGTGCGATGAAAGGTGTTGGATTTCAGCCCGCCCGCCATCCAGTAGTCAACGGCGTTGAGCGTGGTGACCACCGGCCTGTATCCCCGGTTGTTGGGCATGGTGCCGAAAGTGGCGATATCGATGAAAAACGAGGGGATGTTCCCGATGTCCCGGATGTAGGTGTTGCCGGTAATGGTATGGGTATCGTCGAAATAAAATCCGTTGTCGTAATGATTGGAATAGGCAGCCATCAGCAGGGCAAAAAACGACAGGGAGAGGAGAATGAATCTGTAGTGCTCCCTGACGAACGATGTCAACGGCATTCTCCCCTCATGATTCGAATATATCAACCAGCGCACCCCGGATGCACTTTGCGCGGAAGGCTGAATCGATAGCGCCGGTTCACCCCTTGAGGTCCTTGTTGTATTCCATATCAAACCACATGGCAAAAAGAGTGAACAGGCTGGAACTCATGAAGCAGAACATGGCGGCGAGAGCGTTTATGGACGGGATGATGCCTGTTGCATACCACATCCAGAAAAGGCGCGTGAACAGGACCGCCGTCAGGACGAAAAATAGTGCCCCCAGGAGATACCCGAAGACGAGGGGGTGGAAATTTCGGACGATGTATTTCTCCTTGAGCCTCCAGACGAAAAGCGTGAAGAGCAGCCATGAGATGCTGAAAACCACGCGCCGGATCCTGATCCCGGATTTTGCTCCCACCCTGTAGACGGGTCTGACCGGGACATCGGCCACCTTCATCTCGCAGACGTTGAGTCGCGCCAGCAGGTCGTTGGGTTGGCCGTAGCGACTGTACATCCTGTCCCAGTCGATCATGTGGAGGGCCTTCCGGTTGATGGCCGTGTATCCAGTCTGGGAATCGGCCACATGCCAGTATCCGGAGGCGATTTTTGTGAGGAGCGAGAGGGCGGCGTTTCCAAAGTACCGTATTTTTGGAATCTGCTTGTAGGCTTCTCCGGTGAACAGCCGGTTTCCCTTGGAATAGTCGGCGCTGCCCGACACCACGGGCGCCAGGATCGCGGGCAAATCGGCCGGATCCATTTGACCGTCTCCGGCCATGACAACGGCAACGTCCATTTCATTGTCCCGCGCCCATTTGTATCCGGTGGCGATAGCCCCGCCCACGCCCCTGTTCCGGTCGTGACCCAACAGGCATATCCGCTGATCCTTCAGGGCAAGCTCCTCAACGATCTGCGGCGTCCGGTCCTTGCTTCCGTCGTTGACAACCACGATTTTATCGATAAAATCTGGGATGCTGACTATAGTTCCGGAAATCAGGGATTCCTCGTTATAGGCAGGGACGAGCACAGCAATTTTCTTTCCCTGGTACATCGGCAACAGACCCCATCTTTGCGTGCTGGATCGTGTCATGCGAGGGACGGAACATCCTGCGATAAAGGTCGGGGAGACGGTGACCGGTCCCTGGTGCAGTCGGTGGAGATGTGAACGACGCCCCAATTTCCATTATTATCATGAATGAAAACATGGCGTCAATTGGCTTACAAGGGCGTCTTTTCCCATCATACGGCTGGCAACGTAACACGGGAAAGGATGACTGCCCCTACGTGGTGGACGTCGGGATGCGGACAGGATGTTGCAGGGGAGAGGGGTCACTCACGGCCAATTCGCTTTTCACGATCCCTTATCCCGGCCAGTCGGGAAATCCGGTAGGTCGCCAAAGGAGTAAAAACCGCCAGAAAGACCAGATTGGCTCCCCGCATGATCAGCGCCGCGGAAACGCTTTGTACCGGTTCCACCTGCATCACCTGACCGACAAATGCCACCACGGTCTCATAGATTCCGAAACTGCCCGGCGTAATACTGATCAGCGTGGAAAGTTGGCCGAGAGTGGAGACAATAATGGCTTGAGCCAGTCCCAACTCCACCCCTATCGCACGAAAAGCCCCCCACAGGGTGATCACGGCGCTGATCAAGTGGACGCCGCTGAGGGCGGCCATCCACGGCAAAAAGCTCGGAGTGGAGCGCAGGACGTGCCAGGCATCTGAAACATCGCTGACTTTCCTCAAGAACCAGCTTCCCCGTCTTTTGATCGGTGGAAGAAGACCGAACAGTAATGAGGCGCCGATGCAGATAATCAGAACCGCAATAATCAGACCGGATCCTTCAGGTGAAAACTTCTGTTTATGCCAGAGCAACAAACCGAGTGCGGCTGTCGCGTAGGTGATGATCATCACCAGGTAGAAAGCAAAAAGTGTGGAAACGAAATGGGTCAACTGAAACCCGAATTTTTGTCTGAGATAGCCGGCCCTGAGGATCGTGCCGCTCCGCAGGGGTCCGATCAGGTTTCCCGCAGATGTGACAACAGAAAGAAAAAAACAGACCTGGAAGCCGATGCCGACACCCAGGAACCGAAGCATGGTATAATTGATGAGTCCCGTGGAGATGCCGGCAATCCCGATCCCCAGCATCACCACAAGCAGGGAATTCCACGACAAGACGCTGACGGCGAGGAATTCATCCCTCTTGAACCATATATAGAAACCCATCAGAACAACGGCGAGGATCCCCAGGCAGAGGGACGCGGAGGTGCGGGTTTTCCTGTTGTCTCGGGATTGTACGGGGACTTCCATGGTTAATACTCACGTATGTTCAGACCGTCTCGGCGCATCGGGCTGATGCAGATCTCTTATCAGCCTTCCACACAGGGTCGGGAAACGCCTGTTGTCGTTTCCCATCGCTTTGGCCCGGCGCCTCAAGGCCTTTCGCAGGAAACGATGTTCAGTTTAGCACATGTGTGCATCCGGGTCGCGGTATATTGTGTCAGAAACCAAGGGAGGGTGATCTTCGCCCGCTATGTCGGTCCGGGATGTTGTCGAGTCATTATTCCAGGTTCCGTTTTCGACCGCTTCATATGGGAAGTAAAGTGATAAAGGTTTGTGTGCTTACGAGCTCCTTTCCGAGATGGGAAGGCGATTATGCGGGACACTTTATATACGATCTCCTTCGAAAGGTATCGGAACAGGGGGGGGTAGATACAACCGTCGTTGCACCTCAGGGCGAAAAACCTGTTACTCATGAACGGTTTGGCGGGTTGAAAATACGCGCATTTCAATACATGTGGCCGAGAAAACTTGAAAGACTGGCCTACGGCGGGGGTATGCCGCATAACCTCAGAAGCAGTTTTATGGCCAAGTGCCAGCTGCCGCTCTTTGTATGGCGGCTCTTTGCATTGGGCTTTCGCGAAGCCGGCCAATGTGATGTGATTCATGCCAACTGGATCCTGTCGGGCTTGGTCGGCGTCATGCTGAAAATGGTTTTGCACAGACCCTTAATTCTTACCGTACACGGCAGTGATGTGAATGCGCTGCCGCAATCGGCCTTGGCAAACATACTGGCCAGAGCGACTTTCAAGAAGTTCGATAAAATCATCGCCGTAAGTCGTGGCCTGGAGAAGGCGATGCTGGAACTGGGCGTCCACCGGAAAAAGATCGTTTTTCTACCGAACGGGGTCGATGTCGAGTCATTCACGCCATCAAATCAACCCGCGTCAAAAAACAATATCCTCTGGATCGGCAGGATGACAGAGGAAAAGGGCTTGGCTTATATGATCGAGGCAATGGTCGAAATAGTCGACAAGAAGCCGGATGTGAAGTTGATCCTAGTGGGGAGCGGCGGCCTTGAGGGTAGGTTGAGGCGCATGACAGTAAGACTCGGCTTGGGCACCCATGTCTCTTTCGAGGGGAAGCGGCCCCACTATGAAATCCCGAATTATCTGCGACGTGCCCGATTACTGGTGTTGCCTTCACTCTCTGAAGGGCTGCCGGTGGCTATGCTGGAGGCGCTTTCCTGTGGCATACCTGTGGTGGGGTCACGAATAGGCGGTATCTCTGAGGTGATTAAAGATGGTGAAACCGGCTTTCTGGTAACCCCTGGAGCGCCTGAAGAACTTTCAGCGGCGATTATAAAGCTCCTTTCAGAAGAAAAACTTCGTGTGGAGTTCGGCGGGAATGGAATCGATTTGATGACAGAGAAATATAACCTGACTACGATTGCGCGAAAGACGTTGGCAACCTATTCAGAAGCGCTGAGTTCATATTCGAAGCGCCGCAACTGAGAAGAAATCCGCCTGGCAGGTCGAGTGGTTCGAAAATACCCTTTGGGTCGCATATTTTTTATTCTGCAAGGATATCCGCCGTGGAACATAGGCCCCGAAAAATCGCCATGATCATCAATGACTTTTATCCAAAAAGCGGCGGCATATCTACGTGGAATCAAAATATCGCTAAGTTCTTACACAAAAAAAACTTACAGATCCATATTTATCTGCTAACCGCTTTTAAAAAAATTAATTACGAGGAAAAATTTCCATTTACCATAACAGCAATACATGAAATATCGATTTATCCTAAAGTGTTTGGATCACCTGGAGTTAAGAATATTTCTCGATACATAGTATCCGTTTTGAAATTTCTAAGTCTAATTAATGAAAACTTTAAAAATTATGATATTATTCAAAGCAGTGATCCCGTATGTGGCATACTTGGAAGTATCATAAAAATATTATACAGAAAACCCCACATCATCATCATCGGAGAAAATTCATATTTTAATTTCAACTATAATTTTTTAAAAATGATACTATACTCTATTGCGTATTTTATAATATTTAGATTTGCCGATTCTATTATCGTCGATGGCGAGGACATACGGAACGCCTTGGTAAGAAGGAAAATTCGTATTTCGAAAATAAAGCTTATTCCACATGCTATAGATATAAATCAATTCGCCCCCATCAAAAACAAATCCAATCTTAAAAAGTATTTTGGTCTGGAAGATCAAAAAATTTTTGATATTCATAAGACAGTGATTGTTTTTCTTGGAAGATTATATGACCTAAATGATCCAATTTCATTTTTACGTATTTTAAATAATATACCAAATTGCATTGGCATTGTTATAGGAGATGGCCCACTTCGTCCTATAATGGAAAGAAAAGCTAAAACTATAAAAACGAAAATTATATTTACAGGTATGATTGAGTTGGATGAAGTTCCCTATGCCCTTGCCGTTGCCGATATCTGCGTTTTTCCCCTGAAGTCAATAGGCGGCGTATCCCAGGTGGTAACCGAGGCAATGGCGTGCGGAAAATGCGTGGTGACCACAAACGCGGGTTCCATGGGGGACCTTATAACCGATGGATATAACGGGTTCATATCGGATGTTGGCGATATAGAAAAAATAACGCGGAATACCTTGACGGCGTCCAAAAACCGGGAAATGAGACGTAAAATGGGCGAAAATGCACGGAAGACCGTAATCAGGAATTGGAGCTGGGAAAAAAGAATTCATGTATATCTTGAATTATATTCTGATCCGTATCTTTCATAACGCAGGATTTATGACCATATGCAGGCATTGATGTGAATTTGCTAAGCAAAACGCATAAAGATAACATCCCCAACGAATGGTAGTGTCAGGGAAAGAGCCGGCCCCCGGAGGTCAAGCCACGCAAATTTCGCCGAACTCTTTGAATGCCGACAGTCCGTTTCGGTTGGTCCCCGATGAACGTTTTCTCCTGCGCGGAGACGTGCCACACCGCCTATGTCCACGATAAGGACCATACTGATCGCCGTCTGCCTGCTTTTTCTGCTGGCCGCCGCCTTGACGTTCGGGTTCGGCTATTACCTGGTGAGCCCCGCCCGCCCGGACGGGAAGGAGCAGGTTTTTCTCGTGACGGAGGGCTCGAGTTTCCGGCAGATCGCCGACGACCTCCATCGAGAGGGGCTTATTCGAGGGGAACGCCTTTTTCTGCTGTGGGCCAAAATCATGGCGTACGGCAGGCACGTCAAGGCGGGGGAGTACGAACTGAGCCCGGCCATGCCTCCGATTCGGGTCCTGGAAATCCTGCGCCGGGGCGCCGTGGTCCTCCATCCGGTGACCATCCCCGAAGGGTACACCCGTGTACGGATCGCCCGGGTGTTGTCTGAAAAGGGCCTGGCCGATGCAAAGGCGTTCCTGGTGCAAACACGGGGGCGGGACATTGCCGGACGTTACGGCATTGCCGCCGCCGACCTGGAGGGGTATCTCTTCCCCGATACCTATCGGTTTGCCCGGGGACTGCCCCCGGCCGCCGTCGTGGATGCCATGGTTGACAGGTTCCTGCAGGTGACGGACCCGTTGAGGGAACGGATCGAAAGCCTGGGCATGTCTTTGAACGAGGTGGTTACGCTGGCCTCAATTGTTGAAAAGGAAACCGGACGACCGGAAGAGCGGCCGCTCATTGCCAGCGTTTTCCTGAATCGTCTGAAACGGCGTATGCGCCTCGAAAGCGACCCGACCGTCATCTACGGCATCCAGGATTTCAACGGCAATCTGACCCGGAAGGACCTGGAGACACCGACGCCTTACAATACCTATATGATTTCCGGACTGCCTCCCGGACCTATCGCCAATCCCGGATTGGCATCCATGAAGGCCGTTCTCTATCCCGCGGACACGAAATTTCTGTTTTTCGTTTCAAAAAACGACGGGACCCACCATTTTTCCCGGACCTATTCGGAACACCGAAGGGCGGTTGAAACCTATCAGCAAAAAAGGCGTTCGCGGGCCTCGAAAAGTCCTTGACAGGTGTGGCTGTATACAGTATACATCCATACTCTGCGGCTGCTCACGGCCGTATGTGAATTGCCGTTCAACGTTGCAACCCCCTCAACCGCCGGATGCCCGGCAGCCGGCCAGATGGGAGCGCCATGGACGCATTCGAGCGACTCACTGTTCTATCTCTGGAGCAAGCGACCGTTCTCCCCTACCTCACGTATAGACTGGCTCAGGACGGCGTCCGGGTCATTCGTTTGGAACACCCCGTATACGGGGACCCCAACCGGATGATCGGCGAAAATGTCCTCGGCGAGGACAGGATGAACGCCTATTTTCTGTGCATTAACGCGGGCAAAGAGGCGGTGACGCTCAACCTGGCCGAACCCCAAGGTCAGGATATCTTTTATACCCTCGTAAAGACCCTGAATGTGGATATTTTCGCGACCAACCAGCTCCCCCGCAACTATGAAAAACTCGGCATCGACTACGACAGACTCAAATCGGTAAAGCCGGACATTATCTGGCTGGGTGTGACCGGATTCGGCCCGGACAGCAACGAGGGCGCCTATGATCCCATTCTGCAAGCGCGGTCCGGACTCATGGAGTTGACCGGGGAAAAGGATGGAGAGCCACAGGTGGTGGGCATTCCGCTCCCTGACATGGGGACCAGCGAGCATGCCTACGGCCTCCTGATGAAGGCCCTCTACGCGCGGGAGATCACGGGTGAGGGTCGGCGAATCGATCTGGCCATGTTCGAATCGTCCGTCTCCTGGCTTACCGTTCCCATCACCTTCACCGGGAGCTTCGGCAAAACCATCACACGACGGGGTAACACCCACGAGTTTTTCTCCCCGGTTTCCGTGTTCAGGACCGCCGACGGTTTCGTCTATTTTGCCGTTGGAAACGACCGCCAGTGGAAATCCATGGTCGGGATACCGGCGTTCAAGGCGCTGGACCGGCCTGAATATGAAAAGAACAAAGGTCGCATCAACGACGTGGATAACCTCAACCGCGCCATAAGAGAAATTACGATTCGGCATGCGTCCGAAGCGTTGATCCGGCTGTTCAACGAGGCCACAATCCCCATCAGCCGGATTCAAACCGTTCCCGAAGTGATCGCCGACCCCCTGGTGGAACGACGGTTGCTGAG
>JAFDKD010000714.1 GCA_019307165.1 Deltaproteobacteria bacterium
ATCCCCCTTTTCCAAAGGGGGACTTAAACGACCTGAAATTTGTAGTCGTTTTCATGAAGTTTCCTGCTCGATTAGACTTGTCGGAGCGTAGCGGAGATCCCGCCGTTGTTGGGCGGGGCCGCCCCTCAGGCCAGAGGCGGCGCTCATACCTGAATCTTGGACGTTCAACGAACGCCCGTATGCCCGAAGCCGCCATCCCCTCTTTCCGTCTCTTCGAGCGCTTCGACCTCGGTTAGGCGGGCCCGGAAAACGCGGGATATGATCATCTGGGCGATTCGATCGCCCCGGGATATGGTAAAGGGCTGTTTTCCCCAGTTCACCATAATCACCCCGATTTCCCCTCGGTAATCGGAATCGATGGTGCCCGGCGAGTTCACCATACCGATACCATGTTTTAGTGCAAGCCCGCTGCGGGGGCGGATCTGTGCCTCATAACCGGCAGGTATGGCGATTGCCAGGCCCGTTGGAATGAGCTTGATCTCGCCGGGCCCCAGGACCACATCCGCCTCCACGGCCGCCCGAATGTCCATGCCCGATGAGCCTTCGGAGCCGTAGGCGGGCGGATCAATATCCTGGAGTCGCTTTATCTGTATGGTTATTGGTTGCATATTGACGACATCTCCCCGATCCGGTCCGCGGAAATACCGGGCTCGCATGTGTGAAACGGGAACCCCTCTTCTGCCAGGTCCGATTCATCGAACGGCCCCAGGGTTACAAGGGAATTCCTTCCGTTTTGAAAGATGTCCGCCGCGGCACGGATCACCTCTTCCGTGGTAACCCGCTCGATATTTGCTATGATCTCTTCGAGACCGACGTATTTCCCGAATACGAACTCATTCCTGGCCAGCCTCATCATGAGGCCGTCCACGCTCTCCGAAGATAAAGAAATGCCTCCCGTCACGTGGTCCTTTGCTTCGGCGACTTCCGTGTCTGAAACCCCGCCCTTGGCAATCGATGCGATCTCCGACCATATGGTCTCCAGGACGGCATTAACATTGCCGGGGTCGGTCGCCGTATAAACCCCCAAAAGTCCCGTGTCCCGGTAAGCTGACAAAAAAGAATAGACCCCGTAGGCTAAGGCCCGTTTCTCTCTGATTTCCTGAAAAAGCCTGGAACTCATGTTGCCGCCGAGGATTGTATTGAAAACGGCGGATGCGAATCGCCTATCCCCGGTAAGTCCGGGTGCTTCGCCGCCCAGGCAGATTTGCACCTGCTCCAGGTCTTTGACATACGCCCTGCTGCCCGCGTTGGCCTTTGGCACAGTGTCCAGCGGCTGTGGTCCCTCTCCCTCAAGCGGCTCTAAGACAGGGCGAAAAGCGGATACCAGGCGCTGGTGGGAGACGTTCCCGGCCGCGGCTACCAAAATGCGGTCGGGAACATAAAAGCGTCCGATATAATCCAACAAATTTTCCCGCCGGATGCCGGCAACCGTTTGCCCCGTGCCCATGATGGGCATGCCGATGGCGTGGTTCGACCAGAAAAAGCGGCTAAAAAGCTCGTGAACATGATCGTCCGGACAATCCTCCACCATGTTGATCTCCCTGAAGATGACCTGTCGTTCAAGTTCAAGATCTTCGGGCGAAAATGTGGAATTGAGAAATATGTCGGAAAGAATATCCACCAGTTTTCCGAAATCCTTTTCCAGTATGCGTGCGTGAAAACAGGTGGTCTCCTTTCCGGTAAATGCATTGGACAAGCCCCCGATCGCGTCCAGTTCCTTGGCGATTTGCAGGGGGCTTCTGTGCCGGGTTCCCTTGAAGATCATGTGCTCGATAAAATGGGAAATCCCGTTTTCCTCTCTTGTTTCCTCCCTCGAACCGGCATTCACCCATATGCCCAGAGAGATGGAAGGCACATGGGGTACGTGATCCGATACGATACGTATTCCGTTACTGAGGATTGTTTTTTGATGCGTCATCCAGACTCTCCCCCAGCGCGGCTTTCCTTGAAAGACGGATTTTTCCCTGCTCGTCCACTTCCAGGACCTTAACCAGGACTTCATCGCCCTCCCTGAGGATATCGGTGACTTTTTCTACCCGTGACCGGTCCAACTGGGAAATATGTACAAGTCCGTCCGTGCCCGGGAGAATTTCCACAAAGGCCCCAAAATCCATTATTTTGACGACTTTCCCCATGTAGAGTTTGCCGACTTCAGCCTCCTCCACAAGCGCCTTAATCATTCTGACGGCGGCATCGGCGGCCTCCTGGTCGCTCGCCGCAATGGTCACCCCGCCCAGGTCTTCCACATCGACGCGAGCGCCCGATTCATAGCAAATTCTTTTGATGGTTTTTCCGCCCGCTCCGATCACGTTTTTGATTTTTTCCGGTTTGATTACCATTCTCACGACGATGGGCGCCTGGGGTGAAACCTCCGGCCGAGGCTGCTGGATGGCCGTATCCATATGATCGAGGATATGCAGCCTCGCCTCCCTGGCCTGATCCAGGGCCTTTTCCATGATCTCCCGTGTAATACCGTCGATTTTAATGTCCATCTGCAGGGCGGTGATACCGTTTCTGGTCCCCGTAACCTTGAAGTCCATGTCACCGAAATGGTCTTCGTCGCCGATGATATCCGTCAGCACGGACACGCGATCGCCGTCCGAGACAAGCCCCATGGCGACGCCGAAAAGAAGGGGTTGATCAACGATGTGGTTCACGATCTGGAGAAGGAGATGGTTCGGGAGATGGTGCTTGGCGAAAAAAAGCGCATCGACGGCCGTCCGTTCACCTTGTCCGGCAGTACCGGCAACAGGGCCCTGCGGGCAAGCGCTCCGTGACCGATCTCCCTGCGACCCGGTCCCCCGAGTCTTTTGGCTTCGCCAACACTGTAAGGCGGAAAATTATAATGCAGGATGAAAGAACGAAGATCGTCTCCGTATATGGATTCGATTTTCTGCTCGTCGTATGCCGTACCAAGGGTGGTCAATACCATTGCCTGGGTCTCGCCGCGCGTGAAAATTGCTGAGCCGTGGACCCTGGGGAGCGCCCCAACGACGCAGTCGAGCGCCCTCACCTGGGTGAACGGACGGCCGTCGATGCGCTTTTTTTCGCCAAGCACCATCTCCCGAACCATCTCCTTCTCCAGATCGTGAACCACATCGTTGATCAACCCCTTCTTTTCGGCGTCGCCGTTTCCCGAAGCAGGGGGGTCACCGATTCGATGACTTTTTGCTTAAGAACTTCGTCCTTCGGGGGTTCCGGTACCGATCGTTTCGACTTACCCACCTCATTTTTGATCTCTTCCTGCATATCCAGCAAAGGCTGAAGGGATTCATGGGCGAAAAAGATGGCGTCGATCATTTCCGATTCGGACACAAACTGCCCGCCGCCCTCTACCATGACCACCCCTGAGCGGTTACCCGCCACGATCATATTGATATCGCTCTCCAGCAACTGGGTTCGCGTGGGGTTGGCTATCAAGGTCCCTTCCAGTCGGCCGACGCGCACGCCGGCGATGGGTCCTTGAAACGGTATGTCGGATACTTCAAGCGCGGCGGATGCCCCGACCATGGCCAGGACATCGGCGTCGTTCTCTCGATCCGTTGAAAGCACGCTGGCAATCACCTGTGTTTCGAAATGATAGTTGTCCGGGAACAGGGGGCGGAGGGGCCGATCGATCAGTCGGGACGTGAGGGTTTCCGTCTCGCCCGGCCTCCCCATGTCTCTGCGGAAAAAATTTCCCGGTATCCGCCCACCTGCGTAGGACATTTCCTGGTACTCCACCGTCAGCGGAAGAAAATCGATCCCTTGCCGCACCTCATCCGTGGATACGGCCGTTACCAGGACCACTGTCTCACCGTAAGTGACCACAACGGACCCACTCGCCTGCTTGGCTATGCGGCCTGTCTCGATATGCAGCGGTTGGCCGTTGATTTCTCTATGACTTCTTTTTATCATTGTATAATTTTCCTTTCGCATCAGCGGCTGGCTGACGGCAGAGGGCATGGGTTACCTTCGAATGCCCAATTCTTTGATGACCGTTCGATATCGTTCCACATCCTTCCTTTTCAGGTAGTTAAGAAGTCTCCTCCTCTGGCCCACGAGCTTGAGCAGGCCCCGACGGGAATGATGATCCTTCTTGTGCAGTTTGAAATGATCTGTGAGATACACGATTCTGTTGCTTAAAAGGGCTATCTGCACCTCTGGTGAACCCGTATCCTTTTCATGGATCTTGAACTGATCAATGACTTCTCGCTTGGATTCAGGTGTTAATACCACTTCTTTTACCTCCTCTGAATTTGTGTTTTTGATTCAATTTCTGGCCGTTCCGGGGGACCCGGTTGGACAGCCACACCTCAACGCTCCCCTTCGTTGCAACATCAGGGCGTTGTTATCCGAAAACGCGTTCCAGCTTTACTTCGCCATGTCCGACCTCCTCGTCCCTTTCGATCCGAGCTATGGCCACCAATTGGCCCGATTCAACCATTTTCAACCGCCCGGTTGTCATGCTGCGGGTCGCCGCATCCACGCCCAGGTCCTCCCAGGTCGGCTGGCGACCGCACCGTATATGTGAAGCCACACGGGGCGCTACGCGGACCTCCCGCATGTCGGGAATGGCCTCGTTAAGGGGAATGATCCGGTCCTTCATTCGCTTGTCCCAAGAGACAATGTCACTGGACGACATCCCGTCCCGCGCCAAAAAAGGACCGATTGCCATTCGGCGCAGGGCTTTCAGGTGACCGCCGGGGCCCGCAGTCCTGCCCAGATCCGCCGCAAGACTCCTTATGTAGGTTCCGCCGGAGCACTCGACCTCCATGGTCAGTTCCGGTAAATCCATGCCCGTGAGTTTCAGTGAATAAATATTAACACGTCGCTTTTTAAGCGCCACGGCCTCGCCCTTTCGCGCCAGTTTGTAGGCCCGGACGCCATCCACCTTCACCGCCGAAAACGCCGGCGGTGTCTGTTCGATTTCTCCCGTGAAGGCCGTGAAAACGTTCAGCAAGGCCTCCCGGCTCAATATGGGTACGTCTCGCTCTTGCACGATCTTGCCGTCGGAATCCAGCGTGTCCGTTTCAATGCCCAGGGTCACCGTGGCCGAATATTTCTTTTTCTCCGACATGATGTACGAAGACAGTTTTGTTCCCTGGCCGACAAGAATAATAAGGAGGCCTGTGGCGAGGGGATCCAGTGTACCGGCATGGCCCACCTTTTTCACATTCGAGCCCCTTAACGCCTTTTTTACTTTTTTCACGACGTCGTAAGAGGTCTCGTAAGAGGTCTCACCCCCCTCCTTATCGACCAGCAGTATCCCGTCCAACGGATTCAATTTATTTCTAAACCTTAGCCTTAACCTCGGCCTGTCTGTCCGTCCCCCCTATGGGTGCGGCCTAAGAGCCGGGCGTCAACGGCCCGGGGTCTCTACTTTCCGGAATCCGATTCCTCGTCCACGTGCAGCCCTTCGAGCAACTTGTCCATGTGGGCCCCGCCGGCCAGCGTCGGATCGTATATGAACCGGAGTTCGGGTACGTACCTTAATGACATCCTCAGTCCCAGCTGTTTTTTTATAAATCCTTTGGCGCTGTCCAGCCCGCCCT
>JAFDKD010000715.1 GCA_019307165.1 Deltaproteobacteria bacterium
GATATCACCGGTCTGGAGATCCGGTCCCCGGAAACGCCGGAGGCCATGACCGCTGCGCACGCCACGGTTTCATTCGATTTCCGCAACGTGCTTCGCGGGCGTATCGTTCCCCGGAGGATCGTTCTTCGCCGGCCCGGTTTTGAAATTTCCTTCAGCAAAGACGCAACGGGCGACTTCATGGCTCGCGGAATGCCCGAGTTGCTCGGGCACATATTGGCGGCGTTCCCCAGCATATCCATGGACAGGGGGAGCGTTCGGATATCGGACCCGCCGATTGTGCTGGAAGACCTGAGACTGGAGGCCGAACAGATCCAGCCGGCGCCGATGAGACTGATGATCAGTCTGACCGCGGTCATGCGGCGCAAGGGAGGTGCGATTCCCCTGAGCCTGACGGCCTCGGTAGACCCGGAGGCGGATGAAGACATTCCCTTTGTGGAAGGTTCCCTGGAGAGCGACGCATTTCCTCTCGATTTGTTTCCCTGGACCGATGATTTCTCATCAAAAAAGGGGAAGGCCCGGGCGTCCCTGAAATTCCGGATCACGCCCAAGGGTCGCGTGGAGGCGGACGGGCGAATCCTGGCGGAAGATGTCCGTTTCCGCCTCAAGTCGGACGGCCGGAAAAAAGATTTCCCCCTGTCCTATCTGGCGCTCGATTTCGAGTCCGCTTTTGACAATGGCCGAATAGAGGTCCCCTCCTTCAGGCTGAGCGGTCCCCGGTTCTATGCAAAGGGGGCGTTTCGGCTGGACGCACGGGACCAGGCCAATCCCTATCTTTTCCTGGAAGTGGAAAGTTCCGACATCGAGATGGATACTGCCAAGAAGGTGTGCCCCACACCCCTTCTGCCTTCCTGGATCGAGAGCCGCCTTTATCCGGATCTCAAAGCGGGAAAGGTCCGGCTGGAGCGGCTCCTTATCGACGGCCGCCTGGATCAGATCATGGCCCTGGAACAAGCGGCCAATGCCGGAGTCTTTTCCATCCGCATCAACTGGAAAGACGTTGCGTGGCGGAATGACATGCTGCCATGGCGCTTCGAACGGGTCCCCGGGACCATGGAGATCCGCGAAGGCCGTTTTCGAATGTCCGGTATCACCGGTCGGTTCGGCGGTTCCGTTGTTGAAAAAGGGGAGATTGAATCGGAAAACGTGTTCCGGTCCGGCGCACCCTGCGACATCGCCATGGCGGGTCGATTCGACACAGAGCAATTGCTTATTCTGAGGGATAAGGGGTTGATTCCGGGGACCGGGCAGGACTGGTTCGACCGTATCGCGTCCGTTTCCGGAATGCTCCAAACCCACATAAGGGCGCGTTTTGAGGATGACTGGAAAAGCCCCCGGCTTATGCAGGGCGACTTTCAAGGGACGGACTGCACACTGGTTCACCAAGACCTGGGGATGCCGGTCGATTGGGAGGTTTTCCATTTCGAATTCGACAAAAAGGGCGCGAGCCGATTCCAGGGCCGCGGCCGGTGGGGTGCGTCGACATTCGATCTGAGCGGAAACGCTTTCTCCGCCGATGACATTCGCGCACAGGTGAACGGCACGGCTGTCCCGGCGGAGGTGCTTTCTTTTTTCCTGGGGACCCCGCCGGCTTTTCTGGAATTCCATGACCCCGTCCAATACCGGTTCGATTTGGAGCGACAGTCGGGGACATGGGCATATCGGGGAGAAATGGGCGTTCAGGGCATAACCCTGCAAACCGACCGAAGCCGCTTGAATTTCTCTCCGGAGATCAAGAAGATCCAGGCGCACGGGAAACTCCTTCCCCATGGGGAGATCCGAATCCAGGGCGCGGAATGCCGTTGGGGCGAATCGGTTTTCCATTTGTCCGGAACCGTAGACATAAAGAAGGGCACATCTTTTTCAGTGGATGTGGCGAGCCCGGGTGTCCGTCTGGCGGACCTGGGTCTTGAAGTGGACGGAACGGTTTCGCCGCCCCAGGGCCTCGTGAGCGGCCGGGTCCGTATCAACGGTGCCATGAATGCGCCTTCTTGGCGGGTTTCGCTCACCGGGAAGATGGAAGGACAGGGCATTTCCTTCGCGCTCAAGGATCACCCGGTAACCCTTCAAGACGGGGATTTTTCGCTTAATTTTGACGACAACCGACTGAAGCTTCGTTCCGCGCGCGTCACCGTCGGGGAGGTCCCCCTTCACGTACTGGGAAATTTCAAGGGCTGGGAACCCATCGCCGCCGAACTGGATTTGTACGCTGAGGCGTTGGATTTGGAACAGGCCCTGACGGCTTTCCGATCGGGAATGTCCAAAGGGTTTTCAGGCCCGGGCCCTGCATCCCGGATCGGCGCCGTCGATTTCAGGTCCGCGTCGATCGCATGGAACTGCGCGCCGATCACGCTACGATAACGCTGATGGGAAAGGTGAAAGGAGGGGAATCGCCCGATATCCGCGTGGCATGTCACGTGCAGATGCGACAACAGCCTGTGGAGGAACTGCTCAAGGCCTTCAGGATCGAGGACCTGAGCCTGGAGGGACCGCTCAACATGGATGCGGTACTTTTGACGCGGGGCGCGAAGCGGGACGAACTCATCCGAGGGCTCTCGGGCCATGTCAATCTGATCATGGAAGATGGACGGATCACCCGCTCCAACGTCATGATGAATGTGCTCGACTTCCTGAGTCTTCAGAAGATCTGGAAAGAACGGCCCCCGGACATGTCGCGGGAAGGCCTGTATTTTAATTCCATGAGCGGGCACTTGGAGATTGAAGGCGGTGTGGTGAAGACCGAAAGCCTGGCCATGGAAAGCCCTGCGTTCAACGCCGTATCAAGGGGCACCGCCGACCTGGCGAAACAGCGATTGGACGCCAATCTGGGCGTCCAACCGCTGGGGACCATCGATTTCATGGTGAGTAAGATCCCGGTCGTGGGCTATATTTTGACCGGAGAGAAAGGCGCCCTCCTGATTTATCACTTCCATGTAACGGGCCCGCTGCTGAATCCGGCGGTCCGCCACACGCCCCTTGAAAACCTGCCTTCGGGGATCGGCAATTTTTTCAAACGGATTTTTCTCACCCCGGACCGGCTCATCAGGAAGCTTCCCGATGCGCCCGGCGGGTTTACACCCGAGGAGATCCGAAAATTTGAAGAGGAGTTGTTGGAATAAATGCCCGTGTCCAAAGAGACCGGATATGGGTGCCCCTTTAGGGGCCGTGGAAATACCAAGTACTGTAAGTGCCTAAAGTGACTAAAGTGACTAAAGTTAAGGAATTTCTTGGCATTCCATATGATTGATGAGCGAAACTCCACCACAACTTCGGTTCACTTCATGGCCGGCACTTCCGCGCTGCTTTGTTCTAACCCCTTCAATTGGGTCTAAGCGATCAGTTTCTGCAAAATGAGCAAACGGGCATTCTAAGTAAGAGGGGGACTGGTAAAAAAAGTAAATTGACGACCGCAATGCAAGTCAATTTACTATTTTACCAGCGCCCCCATGTTCTCGATCAACTCTCTCAGTGCCGGCTTCATGTAAACCCGGCCCAGGTCGAATCGTTTCAAGGCCCTTGCGAGGGTCTGAATTTTGTCCCCGGGCGCGGCCGCCTTGTTGACGATAATGAAATACCGGTCTTTTACCCGGCATAGGCCCCCGGACGGAAAAGAGGTTTCGCCATCCATCCCCTCATAGCGCACCTCCAGTCCAAGGTTTTCCGCCAGCGCTTCAAGTTGTCCGAGGATCGAACGGTCATCCACTGTACGTTCCTTATTGGCGTTGATAGGAGGGTGTCGTTCTATCCAGCTTCCCCCTTTTTAAAGGGGGATCGCCTGTCCTTTGCAGCAGGCTGTTGCGGAGGGTGGAAGACGGATTTGCCAACGTTTTAAATCCCCCCCCCCCCCCCCCCCCCCGCCTAACGGCGGGATGTTCCACAAGGGGGAGGAGCTTTTTTACTTTTCGACCGTTGTCGGACAGCCTCCCTGCCCCCTTGTCTCAAAAAGGACTATGTATCAACCGAACGCAGGCGTGGACGAGAACCCACCTCGCGTTGTCAACCATCGGCCTGAGTTTCATATGAGATAAAAAACCCTCGGTCCTATGCCCTGCGCCATGAGCCATGCGCCACGCAAGATCACCAAATTGACGAGGGATGAGGTGGCGGCGCGTCAACGGCCACCTAGCAGTGTGTCGGACTTACCTTGTAACTGCTTGAAATCATTAGGTTGGCTATTTTGAGCCGAAAAAACAAATGCCATGAAATCAACTGGTTACACGGTGTCTCCTGCGCAAGAGCGACGGGCTGCTAGGCGAGTCTTTTCATATCATCCACCAGCCCCTGCACCGCCTGCGCCGATTTATCGAGGGCCGCTTTTTCGTCCTCGGTGAGTTTGATCTCGATAATATCTTCGATGCCGTTTTCACCCAGTTTGACGGGGACCCCGATGAAAAGGTCGTTAATGCCGTATTCCCCTGTCAGGTAAGCCGCGCAGGGAAGGATTTTCTGTTTGTCTTTGAGAATGGCTTCGGCCATCTCAACGGAGGCGGATGCCGGCGCGTAATAGGCACTTCCCGTTTTCAGCAATCCCACGATCTCGGCGCCGCCGGTCCGCGTACGTTCGACGATGGCGTCGATCTTTTCCTGAGACATCAACTCGGTAATGGGAATACCCGCGACCGTGGAATATCGGGGCAGGGGGACCATGGTGTCCCCGTGGCCGCCCAGCACAAAGGCATGGGTGTTCTCCACGGACACATTCAGTTCCATGGCGATAAAGGCGCGAAAGCGTGCGGAATCCAGAACGCCGGCCATGCCGATCACCCTGTTCTTGGAAAAACCGCTGGCTTCAAATGCCACGTGGCACATGGCGTCCAGGGGATTGCTTACGATGATCAGGGTGGAATCGGGGGCCACCGCGGTCACCTCCTTTGTGACATCGCGCATAATACCCATGTTGGTGGCGAGCAGGTCGTCGCGGCTCATGCCGGGCTTGCGGGCCAGGCCGGCCGTGATGATGACGATATCCGAATCCTTTGCCTCCGAATATTCGCCCGCGCATCCGATCAACTTGCAGTCGTGCTGCTCGATGGGGGCCGCCTCCGCCAGGTCCAGGCATTTTCCTTGGGGGATGCCTTCGAGGATATCGATCAGGACGACATCCGCCAGTTCCTTTTCCGCCAGTCGCATGGCGGCGGTCGCCCCCACATGGCCCGCGCCTACCACTGTAACTTTTTTCTTCATTTTCGATCTCCTTTCATTCAGTCTCGTTTCATTTTCAGGATAACGCGTAAACTCCATCCCATAACCGGGAAAAATTTGGAGCGGCTTTCGGCAAGACATGAAGTATAGGCAATATGTCGGCAGGGGTCAATGGAGGGATTCTTCATAACGGGGCCCCGCAATAAGGACAGTAGCTGAAACCCTGTTCCAGGGGTTTCCCGCATTTGGGGCATGCCGGGGGACGGGGAGCCTGAACCCCGTTCAACCGTCCTCCCGCCTCACCTGAACGGTTTCCACACCGCCGGCACTGCACGAAAGGCGTCCCGGTCTTAACCCTGAAAAGAGGAATAAAGAAGGCGGAGAAATAGTGATCCACCCTCATGAGGCGGGCCTGGTAAAGACCGCAGGACGGGCACATTCGTGGATGGTCCTCGACGGTAACGGTCTTGGATTGTACGCCGGCGATGAAAAAAAACATGATGCTCGGGAAAATAAATGGTAATTTACTATGTATTGAAGAACCTGGATTAAGAATTCTTACATGTAACACCCGTTTGAATCAAGCGGCAAATGCTTGGCTTCGGATTCTTTAATCCTGGTAGAAAGCCACGCCCTACCTCGCATGGCGGGCTCTTCGATGGGTGGGGATTCTCTACAGGCAGGCCATCGGAAAATGGGACAGCAAGGGCGATACGGCAAGTACGGGGAACACAAGCGGATGGAAAGGCTCCTCCGGGGCAAAGCCCCGGGGACGGGGCGGCCCGGCAGGGGCGGGTTTTTTCGTCCCGGCAGATGGGCGCTTGAGCGAAAAGAGCCGGCCCCGGACAGCGGCCTGTCTGCTCGGCCGGCCGGCCGGGCGGACGCGGAACACGTGCATGCCATGAGCCGTATGTTTCGGGCCTACGGCCCTTACCAGGACATCCTTCGGGAATGGCACGAATCGGGGGCGGCCATCGCTTTCATCGGTTTGAGGGATAACAGACCGGCCGGCTTCGCCATGATGGGGCGCATATCCGCGGCCTGGCATTTTCCCCGTGTGGCGGAGCTTCTGGCCATTGCGGTCGAGCCTTCCTCGCGCCGCCGGGGCCTGGCGGGCCTGATGCTTCAGGAGGTTGAGGAAACGGCGGCGGCCCTCGGCGCGGAAAGACTTATCCTTCATACGGGTGTGGACAATGTCGCCGCACGGACCCTTTTTTTGACCCACGGGTTTACGGTTCTTGACACGTGCCGCGCGTTTTATCCGGAAGGGCAGGATGCGTTGTGCATGATCAAAGACTTGGGACACGCTTGATAGCCTGAGCAGCCTTGGTTGGACGGCCTTTACGTGATGCACGGGGGCGTTTTATATGCCGCCCCTAAGTACGATTGTGGCCCGC
>JAFDKD010000106.1 GCA_019307165.1 Deltaproteobacteria bacterium
GGCGTATTACATCACATAATGATCCGGGGGATAGAGCGTCGAAAGATATTTCGAGATAACAAAGACCGTGATGATTTGCTTGAGCGATTATCCATCATCTTACCGGAAACGAATACCTCCTGTTATGCCTGGGCATTACTGAACAACCACGCCCACTTTTTATTCAGAAGCGGTGAATCCGGAATATCAAATGTAATGAGAAGACTTCTTACGGGATATGCTGTAACGTTTAACCGTAAATACAGGCGTCATGGCCAGCTATTCCAAAACCGTTATAAATCGATCATCTGCCAGGAAGATGCATACCTGAGAGAATTGGTTCGATATATTCATCTGAATCCTTTTCGGGCAAAATTGGTCTCGGGTATTTCAGAACTTAACCGCTACCCCTATTGCGGGCATAGCGCATTGACAGGTAAAAGACCCCGGGAATGGCAGGATACGCGATATGTATTGGGATATTTTGGAAAGAGCGTAAAGAAGGCCCGGAACGAATACCTGTATTTTGTGAGGGCCGGCGCTTCTCAGGGCCGCAGACCTGGCTTGGTCGGCGGAGGTTTGATAAGAAGCCTTGGGGGTTGGAAGGAAGTAAAGAAGCTCAGGTTGAATAAGCAGGATCGGATAAAGGGCGACGAAAGGATATTGGGGGATAGTGATTTCGTAATGGATATGCTTGAGGCTGCGGATGAAAGATATGAGCGAAGATACAGACTCAAGCATCTTGGGTATGATATTTCGAGGGTGGAGCGAAGGGTCATAGAGCTATATAATGTTGAAAAGGAGGACTTATATTCAGGGAGCAGAAAGAAGGCAATATCGGAGGCCAGAAGTCTTTTCTGTTACTGGTGTGTCAAAGAGCTTGGGGAGAGCCTGACAGACATGGCAAAATTATTGGGGTTTACACAACCGGCCATTGGTTATGCTGTTGAGCGGGGGGAAATATTGGCCAAAAAGGGAAAATATGATCTGCTTGGTTAATTTCTTATTTTCTTATGGACGTCCCGGACATACACATGTCATATGTCGTGGTATCGGCTGAAAGCCCGTGGGTATGACTTCGACGCGGTAGTGGGTGGCGTGGCGAAACTGTTCAAACTGACGCCGGGAGTGATTCTTGAGCCGAGCAAGAAACCGGAGCGGGTTCGGGCAAGGAGCCTGGTATGTTTTCGGGCCGTTACTGAACTGGGACTTCCCGGAACGGTGGTGGGTAAACGGTTGGGGATTGTCCAGTCGGCGGTAAGCAAGGCGGTAGAGCGGGGCGCCAGATTGGCAGCGGATCAGAAACTCAGCATTGAAGCCCCTGGAAACAGATAATTTCATGGGCCTCTTTTACTCGTGAAATATCGAATTGCCGTCAAGGCTGCATGCGACACGCCATTTATTATGGCATGGAATTGATATCTCAGCTCATGGGTCTAATGGCAACGCCTTGTCTTCGATAGCTTTTTTTGCTAAAGCTTAGAATAAGTTATCCGATTTGCTTGTTCTGTCATGCGGGCCGGGTGGCGGTATTGGCAGCCCGGCATATTAAAGTTTTTGATATGGTACTTCAGATCCGTTTCAGGGCGACCACATGCGGATTCAATGAAGAGGGCCCTATATTTTCAGACAGTCACGATGTTTAAGAATACCCGATATGACAAAAACGGTTTCTATTCTTTACATGGTCGTCAGATTGTTTTACCGAACTATGGGAATAACGGTGGAGCCTTTCTATCGTATCCGTTCGAAAACCGGCAGCAAGATCGGCGTACTGGAAAATAAAAGAGAAGTGCCTCTCATTGTTTCACTTACCACCATCCCCAGCCGAATCAACAAGGTCCACCTCTGCATCGAATCGATATTACGGCAGTCTCTCAAACCTGATCGTATAATTCTGTGGATATCCGAAAAAATCGATCGGGATAAGATTCCCGTCGAACTTGAGCATTTAACAAAAAGAGGTCTACAGATAAGATGTTGCAGGGACATCGGCCCATACACGAAAATCTTTTATACCTTACAGGAGCATATTGGACATATCGTCGTGACTGCCGATGACGACCTGTTTTACCCGAAAAATTGGCTAAAGAAACTGTACCAAGCCTACCGGAAAGAGCCCGAGTACATCCACTGTCACAGGGCTCATTTAATGACATGGCGTTCAGACGGGGAGTTGAAAAGATATAGTGATTGGGTTCCCGGGGCGCCGGGGATAACAGGGCCTTCATTATCTCTTTTTCCGACAGGTAACGGGGGGATCCTGTACCCCCCCGGATCTTTGCATAAGGAAGTTTTTAACGAGAGCGAATTTATGAAGCTATGCCCGACCGCGGATGATATATGGCTGAAGGCCATGGCTCTGCTGAATTCGGTTCCGTGCAAAAAAGTAGCCCCCCATACGAGGCCATTCTTTCGAATACCAAAGTCTCAATCAGTAAGCTTAATGAGCCAAAACATTAAACAAGGGAAGAACGACACACAAATCCGAAACGTTTTTGAACGCTATGAATTATATAGGCTATTTTGATCACCTAACCTTTCCATCAAACGCCGATCGAGTGCAATCGGAACACCTATGAGCGATGGTACATCCAAAAGGCTGATTCTTGCGCATGACCGGTTTTTGTTCCGAGGCGGGGGAGAGCACTTTGCGCTTGAATTCTGCCGAACCTTTGGCGCGGATCTTCTGACGGGCTGTATCGACGAGTCCATCTGGTCCCCGGAAGAGCTTAGAGAAATTCATACGGTAAGCTTGATGCGAAACTTCCGGAAGTCCGGCCTGCGCACCCTTGGGTATTTGCTTGGCTTCGGGCTCCGTGCCCGGCAGGTTTCGAAATATGACATTGCCGTTTACAGCGGCATCCATGCACCGATTGCCGTGTTGGCGAATGCGGCTTCGCGCAACATTCTGTACTGCCATACGCCACCGAGGCTCATCTATGACCAGGCCGAACACTTCAGCGAAAAATTTCGACAGTCGTCTCCCAGGCCCATGTTCGTCGAGCCCGCCGTGCTGGTCGCACGGCGCGTGTATTTAGCTACTTTGAGGAAGTTCTATGAACGTGCCGTGAGCCGGATGGATACGATTGTTGCCAACTCATTCAATATTCAACGGAGAATTCGGAAGTACCTGGGAATTGAATCTCAGGTTGTTTATCCGCCATGCGATATCATCGAATATCGATGGGAGAGCCAAGAGGACTATTATCTGTCCACGGCTCGCATAGAGTCTCTTAAACGAGTGCACCTAATAGCGCAGGCCTTTCGCCGCCTTCCCCACCTCAAGCTGATCATTGCCTCCAGTGGAAGCGACGCTCCAAGGGTGCGCGAGATCATTGACAGTGCTCCGAACATTCACATGACGGGATGGGTAGACCAGGAAACCATGCAGAGGCTGGTAGGGCGTTGTATAGCAACCATTTACATCCCGGTGGAAGAAGACTTCGGCATATCCCCGGTCGAATCGATGGCCGCGGGAAAACCGGTCATCGGCGTTGCGGAAGGGGGGCTTCTCGAGACAGTGATCGATGGCGAAACCGGTGTCCTGCTGCCCTCCCCAGCCAGTGTCGAGGGACTGATCGATGCCGTCGAGCGTCTCGATGCCCGACGGGCCAAGTCTATGCGCGGTGCTTGTCGGGTGCGAGCCCGGTTGTTCAGCCGGGAGGTATTCAGGCAGCGCATGCAGAAAATACTAGTGGGTTGATCCGCCCTGCCTTTCCGGCCCTGGAGAGCTGCTTTCGCAGTATGGTCCGGGCCGCGACAGACGGACAGCCGGGCCCGACATATCAGGTTTACGTTCTATCGCACGTCACGAATCTGTGTGACCGGGGACGGTTACCAGGCCGGATATTGCTGGAAGCCTACAAGGGGATTTGGTTGGTTGACCTTGGGATTCCGGCTGCTGAAACGCTTTCGAGAAAGCCTCCCTTGGTTTGAAAATGATTCACCTCGCGTGTACGTCACACTTCCGCAACCCATATTTCGTTACCGAGCGCTGTTTCCCTCAAATTACCGGCAGAAAGTAAAGACCCGTCGCGCCATGGCGTCGCGGGAGGACCTTCGGCGCATGTGGGATGACGAGTGGGTGGCCGTGAGCAAGGCCGTTGCGGAGAGCGGCCTGGATCCTTCCGCATTCTGGCGTCGGAGCGTCATTTCAGCATTGAAGCCCTTGAAACAGTTAATTTCATGGGCGTTGTCTTTTACACTAACTAGGGTAAAATTTCGTTTTTCCCAATTATCCGATATATGGCGGTATTGCCTATGCCTTTAAGATTGTCTTTCCAGTATGCACCGGTTTGCACCTTCCCCCCAAGCTTGTCTTTGACTGCCAGAGTGACCAATATCTCCCCAGGCCGAGCCTTCTCTTCCACCCGGAATGCTGTATTTATGGCACTTCCTACCGCTCCGTATTTTTTTCGTTTTTCCGATCCTATGTTCCCCACGACCAATTTTCCGCAGCTGATGCCGATTCCCATTTCTAGTTCCGGTAAACCCAACCTGAGGTTCTCTTCGTTAAATTCCTTCATGGACGCCTGCATCTCGAGGGCACAGGCCAAGGCTCGCTGTACATGGTCCCGAGTCAGACGCGGAGCTCCGAAAAATACAAGAATTCCATCTCCCGTAAATTCATCAATGGTCCCCTCATGGCGCATAATTATGTCGATCATTTTTTCCAGATACCGGTTGATTATTCTTACTATTTGAGAAGGTTCCATGGACTCGGTGGCGGTCGTAAATCCCCTGAGGTCCGATACGAGAACAGTCATTTCTCTCATCTCACCGCCCAGTTTGACACCTTCAGGGGATGCCAGTATTTCGGAGGCTATTTCATCGCTAAGATAGGTTCCGAAGGTCTCTCGGACGAAAGTCCCCTCTTGATGGCTTTTCAAGAGCTCAGCCGTACGTTCCTCCACACGCCTTTCCAGTTCATCGTGCGATTCCTGCAATGCATCCTCGGCCCGCTTGCGTTGAATGGCTAAAGCGAAAAACTGAGCCAACCGACCAATCGCTTCAAGTTCCCGCTCAGTGTAGTCCTCCTCCTTGTTGGAAAGTGCAATTTGGCCAACCAACTCGTTACCTAACATCACCGGGACACACAGTAATCGTCGAATAGGAATGTGTCCCTGAGGGACTCCCTTTTTTGCTTTATGGATTTCGGGTGAATTAGTGAAAAAACCTTCAAGCGTATTCAAACAATGTCCGCAGAGTCCGACGTACAGTCCGTCTTTTCCTTGTTTGAATGCAACCCTTTCGTTTTTGTCTGAGACATTACACTGGCCTTTAAGCATCTCGGTGAGCGTATGCCCAACATTATCACCCGTCATCGGGTCGATGGATGACACGTATCCGTGTTTACTCCCCGTGAGTTTTTTTGCCCTGTCCAATATTGTCTCGGACATGTCCTTAATCGAGGCCCCGGGGGTGACCAACGGCTTATAGGTGTCGGACAAGGCAGAATTTACCGCCAACTCCCATTCCAGCGCCTCTTCGGCTATTTTGCGGTCAGTAATGTCCAGCACGGACTCAATTATTTGTGAGACGTTCCCTTCATTGTCAAAAACCGGAAAAGCATGGACTTCCACATTTCGAGCGTTCCCGTCTTTGTCATAATGAAGATGTTCTACCGTCATTGGAAGCTTGGTCTTTTTTATTTTCTCGAGCGGGCAGGGATGTTCTGCGGAACAACATGGCCTATCGCTTTTATGTGTAAGAGCATAGCAGGTCGCGTCTTTTGATAATTCGCCAAACTCAGCAGCAGAATTAGCGTATTTGATTGTATAATCAGAAACATCAATGACATAAAATGGATTTGGTAGGGATTCCAAAATTAGGTTCAGAAAAGCAGCGTCTTGCTGAATTTGACCCTTTGTCCATGTTATCCCGGTTACTGGCCCCTGTAATTCTGGAACCTGTTGCCGCAATCCTGATAATGTCCCGGCCAATTGCCCATTCGGTTTTTCTTCCATCAGCAGGCCCTTAGTAATGGAGTTAAAAAAGATCAATTTGGCTATTCTATCCTGCCACAATGTGGTACTATTGATACTCAAAACCGGAATGATACTCCTTGACTTGAGTCAATTGAATTCAAAAAACTTTTTCGGTTGGGGATTGTCCAGTCGGCGGTAAGCAAGGCGGTAGAGCGGGACGCCGGATTGGCGTCGGAGCATCATTTCAGCATTGAAGTGTCAAGAAACAGATAGTTTCATGGGCCTCCCTCTTTTACCCAAATGGCCGCGTCCTGCCTTCTGCGTCGCATGATTATGGGTGGATCTCTTCGGGAGAGATGTTCAAAATCCAAAGGAGACGATTCGTGATGAATCGTTACTCTCGACGCCTCTCTTTTCGGCCAAACGAATCATCTGCTCAGCTGTATCCGCAGGAGGCGTTTGGTGCTTTGCTTCAGGTTTTGGAACTAGGCGTACGGCCTCTTCTGGACAGGTCGTAACGCACAGCCCGCATCCGATGCACCTGTCCGGGTCGATTTCCGAAAGACCGTCACCATTCATCTTTACGGCGCCCATCTCACACCGCTCCACGCAGGTTTCACAGCCGAAGCACGCTTCTTGATCAACCACGGCCGTATAATTGGAAAAAACAAGCTCGGCCGGTTTAGGATGTTGGTTGATGGCGTGCAGAAAACCGCAGCAGTCACCGCAGCAATTGCACATGGTGAAAGGTTTCTGCGCCGATGCCGGTTGAGTTACCAGGCCCGCCTTATGAGCTTTGGCCAAGATGCCGTGGGCTTCGTCCAAATCGATCCGCCGTCCCAAACCGTTGTCGATGTAGTATTGCCCCATAGGGCCAAACATGAAACAGACCTCCTTGGGCTTTCCGCAATCCTTACCAAATAATGCCTTTTGTCTTCTGCAGGCACAATCGGTGATGACGATCAGTTTTTCTTTTTTGAGTATTTCGCACGCATCGTCATAAGCCGCCACATGGTGCGTCACATCTATCGAATGCCGTATGGGAATGGTTCGCATAAAGGATTTCGTATTTCTTGACATGACATCTTTGAATTTTTTCTTGATATACAGCCCGATTAATTTGACCGTCTTTTTGTCCAGCCGCTCGATCTGGAATTCCACCAGACCGTGAATGAACGGGATGGCGCTGTACTCGGCCGTTTGCCCGTGACGCCGGCGGAAAAGCAGCCCTTTCAGCGCCATATCCTCAAGTTCGGCGGCCACCCCGTCAATCGGCCTGTCCAGCCTCGCTGCGACCGCTTCGGGTGTCTCCAGCTCGGCCGTCAGCACCGTAAACATGGCGGCTTCCTTTTCAGTGAACATCTCCCTCAAAATGTCGAGTTCGATACCTGAATTTGTGGCGGGAAAACCGAGTGAATATTGATCCAACTGCTCCTGCAACCGGCGGAAAATGTTTTTTTCCATTAGCCACTCCGGCGGCATCTCATGCCGCGTGTTAAGCGCTCGAAAGACTTTTCACTCTGCTTTTCTCAGCAAATTTGGGGGTATTTGCGGTGATGTCATTGGGCGTCCTTGTAAAACCAGCCGTCCTCGTCCATCTTGCCCACGTCGCCCGTATACATCCATCCGTCCCGAATGGCGTGTGTTGTCTCCTCGGGTTTTTGCCAGTATCGCGGAATCACCATGGGGCCGTAATCCACGATCTCTCCCACTTCCCCGGGGTCAAGTTCCCGATTGCCCTCCTCAAGGTCCATGATTTTTACCACGGCGTTGGGCACCGGAACGCCCACGGACAGGGCCCCCGCTTTCCGGATCGACGGGCGCCCCCTCAGGCCCAATGGAACGAGGTGTGGGGGGGGAGTTGGTTTCCGTCATCCCGTAGGCATTATAGATGTAGAGGCCGTGTTTTCGGGAACTTCCAGTTCATGGGCAAGCCACTTGGGATACAGCTTTAACCAGGGTCTTTTGTTATAGATTGAGTTCATGAA
>JAFDKD010000107.1 GCA_019307165.1 Deltaproteobacteria bacterium
TTTGGTTGCGGCTACGCTGTGCCGTGCGCTTCGTGGTAAATTCGCAGCGCATGCAATTGATGAGCGGAGTTTCCTACTAAAAACGTTCTTCGTTCTTTATTCCTTCGAAATTCCTTGTTCGACCTTCCTTCGTGCGAGACTTCGGAAGGCACGTATTCGTTATTCGATATTCTCTGTGAATGCCCGACTTTTCAAACGTTACTAGCTCATATTATAGGGGTCCACATCCACAACAAGATGCACACCCTCGGATCTGAACTGTCTTCTTGACCGTTCCACAACCCGTTCCAGCAAGTGCCGCATAAGGGACGCGTTGCCGCTCTTCAACAGCAGCTGTTGGCGATACTTTCCTTTCAGTTTGGGCAGGGGCGCTTCAATGGGCCCGAGCACATGTATTTCCCGCCCCCTCTTGGGCCAGCCGTCCAGGATGCGGCGCAGGCTTTCGCCCATGCCATGCGCGGCCTTTTCCGTCCTTCCCTTGTCGCTCCCCTTCAGCCTCAGGCAGGCCAGATGGGAAAAGGGAGGATAGCCCAGTTGCTCTCTCAGATCCTGCTCTTTTTCGAAGAACCCCTTGTAATCGTGGCCCACGGCCATCCGAATGGCGTAGTGGTCGGAATTGAAGCTCTGGACGATGACCCTGCCGCCGCGACTTCCCCTGCCCGAACGCCCGGCCACCTGAGAGAGGAGTTGGAAGGTCCTCTCGCCGGCCCTGAAATCGGGAAAGGTCAGGGACAGGTCCGCGGCAACCACGCCCACCAGGGTGACGCCGGGAAAATCATAGCCTTTCGTAATCATCTGGGTGCCGACCAGAATGTCGGTTTCCCTGTCCGCGAACTGCTTGAGTATGCGGGCCGCCTGCCCCTTTCTCCTCGTGCTGTCCGTATCCATCCGCGCGATCCGGGCCTCGGGAAATTGCTCGTTCAGCGCCTGCTCGAGCTTTTCCGTCCCGAATCCATAGGTCTTCAGGGTGGCTCCTTTGCAGGACGGGCAGGAAACCCGAGTCCGGGACGAATACCCGCAGTAATGGCATGTAAGGCGGTCGGCTTTCAGGTGATGGGTCAGGGCCACCTCGCAATTGGGGCAGCGGACGGATTCGCCGCACGACGGACAAATGAACAGTCGGTGAAAACCCCGGCGGTTCAGGAAGAGAATGGTCTGGTCCCCTTGGGTCAGGTTCTCCCCCATGGCCTCCAGCAAGAGCGGGCTTAATATGGTCTGCTCCCCCCGTTTGTCCTCGGGGGGTTTCATGTCCACGACTTGAATGTCGGGCAGGGGGCGCCGTTCGATCCTCTCGGGCATGGACAGCAGATGGTATCGATTCAGGACGGCGTTATGGTACGACTGCACCGAGGGCGTACCCGATCCGAGCACAACCGTCGCGCCTTCGGTCCTGCCCCTTACCACGGCCAGGTCGCGCGCCTGGTAACGGGGCGACATGTCCTGTTTGTAGGCGGAATCGTGTTCTTCATCCACGATGATGAGCCCCAGCCGGGGCAGCGGCGCGAACAGGGCGGAGCGGGCGCCGATCACCAGGTTCACCTCGCCCCGGACCATGCGCATCCACTGGTCGTAACGTTCGCCCCTGCCCAGTCCACTATGGTACACGGCCACCTGATCGCCCAGTCGATTCCGGAAAAGCCCCTCAATATAAATGGCGAGGGATATTTCAGGCACCATGAGCAGGGCTTGTCGATCCTGGGAGAGAGCGTGCTTGACGGCGCGGTAATAAACTTCGGTCTTACCGCTGCCGGTAACGCCGAACAAAAGCGAAGTGGAGAAGGCGTTTTTGTTCAGTGCCCCCCGTATCGCCTTTAAGGCGTGTTCCTGCTGCTCGAACAGGCCTTCCGGCACAGGCGGGGGAGATATGAACCCGCCGGTGGGATTCCGGTAAACCGCCCCGCTTCCGCATTCCAGAACGCCGCGGCCGACCCACTTTTTCACCAGGTAGCCGCCGTTGCTGAAACAGGCGGTTATGTCGCTGAGGAGCGTGCTTTCGGCGTGAAAGATCGTTTCCAGAAAGGCCGCTTCGTTTTTGGCCTTCAGTGCCCCCATTTTTCCATCCAGGAGCGGTTGAAGCGCCTGGCCGGGCGCCGGACCCACGAATTTTCTCATCAGGGGACCTACGGCCGCGGGTCTGTCCTTTTCCCGAATGTCGATCCATCCCTTGTTTCGGAGCCTGACCAGTTGCGCATAAGGGGCGGAAGGACGACGTCCGGGGTGTTTCGCGATCCATTCGAGCAGTCGGCGCTCCTCCAGCGCAACGTGACGGTCGTTTGCGGCCTCAATGCCCTTATCCGTCAGCACCGTCGTCTTCAAAGGATTCGCATTCAACCCTGCCGGCAGGGCCGCCTGAATCACCTGACCGACGGGATGGACGTAGTGGCGGGCCATCCATTCGAAGAACGGGACCATTTTTTCCGTAAAAAGGGGTTCGTCGTCGAGCAGGTCGGCGATCTCCTTCACCCCCTCCTGCGGGGAAGCGGGCGTCTGTTCCAGGATGAAACCCGCTATGCGGCGTTTGCCGAAAGGGACCATCACCCGGCAGCCCACGAGGGCCCCGGCCTTTAAATGCTCGGGCAGGGCGTAGGTGTAGGTCCCGGTTACGGGAAGGGAAACGGCGACTCGGAGGTGCATGCGTTTACTCATGCACCGTCATCTGCGTGACGGTGCAGCGGAAGATGCTGCCGCTTTCGGTAGTACAGGCGATCTCGTAAGGGTACCACCCCCCGGCGACGGGCCGGTAATCGGAGAATTCGACCGTGATCGGTCCCGCGCCATTGTCCCGCGCGGGGCGGTAGCGTAGCAGCAGGGGAAGGAAACGCTCCTTTTCCAGGACCAGGGCCGGTTGCGCCGGGCCTTCCATCCCGATGCGGTAGGCAATGGTCCCATTTTGGCGTGTATAGGACACGGCTTCGTGGAAGATGCCCCAATCGGTAAGCTGCGCCAGCATGGGTCTCCACGAGCCCGCCGTCAGGAGCCTTCGAAAGGAACGGTCCGAACGGGCCCAAACGACAGCCGCGGATTCCTGAGCGGTCGGCCGGACCATCCCATCCGGTCCCGTCAGCGGCGCCGCGGGACTGAGCGCCTGTTCGACGTGTATCCCGCCGAACGCCGTCATCCGGACTGTTTCATGGAAAGGCGCGTGTGCGGTCTCATTGTCATCGAAGGTCACGGCCGTTACGGTTTGGGTGATGCCGAGGCCGCGAATCCCGGGAAAATTTTTCAGCATGAAGCCCACCAACTGCTCTGCGGGCAGGATGTAGGCCAAGGTCGCGGCCGGCGCCACTGCCAGCATTCCGGCCAGGGCAAGAACGATGATGCGGCGGCGTTTCCGATCGCCGTTGGTACGCGGCGTCCCTTTCACGGCTCCCTCCTCGATTCTGCTTGGCCCGACCGATCCGCCGGGGCGGGATCCGCAATCTCCGAAGACAATGGTTTCTCACCCGCGGATACAACCGGTTCCCCCGACGTCAGCTGGTTGAACATGGCTTCCCAGACCCGGTCCATCAGCTGTTGCATCGTCTTCTTTCTGAATCCGGTCACGGGGATGGGCTTGCCGATCACCATGCTGAAGGAGCCCTTGTTGACGTGGAGGCTTCCCTTGGGGACGATGCGATAACTGTCCCGTATGGTCACGGGGACGATATCGCACCCCGATCGGAGCGCCAGGTTGAATCCGCCCTTCTTGAAGGGCTGGAGCCTGCCGTCCGGGCTTCGGGTCCCCTCGGGAAAGATAAGTACGGAAGCGCCGGACTTGATCCGTTCGGCGGCATCTTTGATGCTCCGGATCGCCTTCCTGGGATCGTCCCTCTCTATACCGATATATCCCGCCCGCCTCATGGCCGGTCCCAAAAGTGGAATCCGCATCAATTCCGCCTTCACGATGAATTTGAAATCGACCGGGATCCTGGCCAACACCGCAAATATGTCGAAATAGCTCTGGTGGTTGCACATGTAAATGTGGGGCGTATGCTTGTCCACATTCTCCAGGCCCTTGACGGGCACCTTGATGCCGCACACCCAGAGGACGCTCTTGGCCCAGGGAACGGCAGTGTAAAAATGGACCTTTTTTCCGGTCTTGTCAAACAGTCCCAGGAAGACCCCCCAGAGGCTGAAGAAAACGCTGTAAATAAAGACAAAGGCGTTGATCCAGAGAAACCGAAACATATGAATTCTCCTGTCCGGATGGAATAAGGGCGCCTAGCGGCGTGCCGCCGGTGCTTGTGCCTGTGTTTGCTACCCCGCGTTTTCTCAGCGGGGGCATCCCGCGTTTTCTTGCCAGGGCATCCCGCGCGTCTTTCAGCGGGCAATCCCGCGTCTTTCAGCGGGCAATGCCGGGAAGTTCAATCCTCAAGGTCAACAACCGGTCTCCCTCATATGAGACATCGATTTTTCCCCCATGCCGGTGGATGATAACCTTGGACAGGGGAAGATCCAGGACCGCACGGCCGGGCTTACCCGAAAACCGGGGCATAAAAAATTGTTCCAGATCGTCGTCGGAAAACCCCTCCATCCGGTGCGCCAGGGTGACGACGATCGCGGCATGGTCTTGAGACGCCCGGATCGTGAGCCGCTCCCCTTCCGGCATGGACAGGACGGCATGCCGAAGGAGCGCGTTAAACGCCCGCTGCAGCTGGGCCTCGTCTCCCTCGATCCGAAGGAGATCCGGCGGCAGGGATTCAACGATCCGGACGCCCCGGCCCTCCGCCTCCTCCGCCACGTCATCCAGACAGACGCGAACGAGCGCGGCCGCGTCCAGCGGGGCCGTATGGAGAACCACCGGCTCTATGGTGCTGAGGATGATCTGCAGGATCTCCTCCAGCCGGGCCACCTCCGCCACGATGATCCGGGCGGCTTCTTTCCCGGGGTGTTCTTCCGAAAGACTGCTCGCCAACCGTCCGGCAAATCCGCCGGCGGTTGTCAGGGGGTTTCTCAATTCATGGGCGAACCGGGCGGATATCTCTCCCAGGATCTTGACCTCCTCGGTTCGAAGCGCGCGTTCCTGCAAGCGCTTGAGTTCCGAGATATCCATCATGATGCCGTCGATCCATTTGATCTCGCCCTGCTTGTCTCTGCGGGGAATGGCCCGGTCCATAAACGTGTGGGCCTTCCCCCTGATGTCTTTAACGGACCTTTCCATCCGGAAATCTTCGGATCCCCCCCAGCAGCAGGCGACGACGCCCGCGGGGGCGCCTCCCGCATGCCCGCAGACGGTGGTCGCCCAGAATTGCCTGTCCCCGACCACGTCGTCCGCGTCATAGCCGAGGATTTTACTGAATTTGGAATTGATGAACTCGGTGGTCCCGTCGCTCAGGACACGGTATACGATGAGCGGCAGGTTCTCCACCAGTTCCCGGTATTTCTCCTCCGAAGCGACCAGGTCGCGGGTTCTTTCCTTGACCCTCAGTTCCAGGGTTCTCGCGTACTCTTCAATCCGGCGCTGCTTCCGCTTCAAGGCATCCAGCATCAGGTTGAGGGAGTAGGCCAGGTTGCCGATTTCGTCCATGGGCATCGGGTCGATCCCGATCTCCCGCTTTTCCTCGGCGATTTCCTGGGCCTCCAGGACGATTTCCTTTATGGGCCGAATGAACAGAGATGCCACCAGCCAGGTGAGGCTGAATGACAGAAAGAGCCCCGCGAGCCCGACAAGGACCATGAGGTTCCTGATGGCGGCCAGCTTTCCGATAATGCCGGACCGGTCAACGCTGACTTCCACCAGGGCGGCCATTTCGCCGAAGGAATCGAACACAGGGCCCAGTAAAACCGTTTTTTCCGGGCGGCTCTCGGGAGAGATCAGGATAAGGGGCAGGGGCGTGTCCGATCGGGCCAGATAGGTATACGGATTAAATTCCCGTTGGTGTGGGAACGTCGTAGCCAGAAGCACGTAGATCTCCTCGCCTCGTTTTTCGTACACGGCAAAGTCGGGGCCCCAGCCCCGCTTGAGGTCATCGACAAACCGACGGTCGAAAGGAAAGCCGATTTCCACGGATCCCGCCAGGCGCCCTTGATGAAATATGGGGGAAATGCCGCGGATGCCGAGTCCTGAAACGCCCCATTCAAGACCGGCCACGCCCGCGCCCGTCCTCATGGCATCGACAACGCCTTTCCGGTAGGCGAGCATCTCGCCGCGTTCCTCAGGCATGTGAAGGCGCAAAAAGGACTTGCCGGGAGGGACGTGAAAATGAAATTGTTCGATTTCAAAGTTTTCCCTGAGTTTGTCATACAATGGGCGGAGCGTTTCCAACAGGCCCACATGGTCACGCTCGGCGAGCAGTTCCCGGACCGCCGGATCCGAACCGATGACGGTGGCAAGGGAAAGCGCCTGCTGTTTTTTCTGATCGATGATTTCCAGAAAAATGCGATAGAAATTGACGGCCGCGCCCCGCTCCTCCTTCCGGATCAGGTTTTGCTGGGAGATTAGGCCCACATACACCAGGACCGTCGTTCCCACGAAGGAAAAGAATAGAAAAGGGAGCAGCAGTTTCCATTTCAGGCCGATGCTCCGTATTTTGTAAATCGCCTGTGAAAGATTCATTCCTTCACTGACCTTTTCGTGACCCGGCCGCCGCGTCCTGCCCCTCGAAACGGTCGATGAAATCCCGGATCACGTCCCGCAACAGGTTTTCGCTGTTGAAACCACACTTCCTGGCCAGGTTTGCAAGGCCGAACAGGTGCCGGCCGATCTCATTGCCGATCCGGGACTTGTCTTCCTCGTTAACGGCGTTTCTCAGCCCCTCGAAGGTTTCCTCAAGGCCCTTCCAGGGGCCGTCGGGATGGTTCGGATCATGGCCTTCGTTCGACGCCCGTTCGCTGATTCTATGGGCCTTCATCAGCGCGGGCAATGCCGCTGGAACGCTTTTCAGGGAAGAGGGGGCATTGCCCGCCGTTTCTTTTTCGGCGCGTTTGATTTCCTGCCAGCGGTTGACAACCTCCTCGGCCGAGTTTACGCTCGTCTCCCCGAACACATGGGGGTGACGCCGGACCATCTTCCGGTGTATCCGTTCCGCGACATCGGTAAAATCGAATTCCCCCCTTTCCTCGGCCAGCCGCGCGAGAAAAAGGATCTGGAACAGGAGGTCGCCCAACTCCTCGCAGACCTCGCGGGGGTCCCCCCCTTCAACGGCCTCCAGGACCTCATAAGCCTCTTCAAGAAGGTAGGTCTTAATGGTGTCGTCGGTTTGCTTGGCGTCCCAGGGGCACCCGGCCGGTCCTCTGAGCCTGTCCACCAGGTCGGCCAGGGCCGCGATTTCTCGGGACAATCGCTCATTATCCATGATTAAATGGAATCAATCCGTCTCGCCCTGAAAGGAGTTCGTCCATACTGACCTTTTTTTCCAGGAACTTACGCCTCCAGCGATCGTACGCCCCGGGGGAAATCATGCCGACGATGAACTGATACGAACTCACGATCATGGGGGAAAGCTTGGATTCGGCAATGAGAGGCGCCTTTGAAGGGAGGAAGAAAGTGAGTAGTACAATGGCGAGATACGCGACGATAATGCCCTTCAGGATCGCCAATCCGGCGCCGAGGGACCTGTCCGCCCAACCGAAAAAAACCTTTTTCAAGAGCAAATGAAGGCCCCAGCCCGCGAGGCAGCAGGCCACGAAGACCAAAGCGAAAATCACGCTGAAACTGATCAGGGGCAAAAATTCAACCGAGGGTATATACCCTTTTAAATAGGTGGTCATCCGGGGTTGATAAAGGTTGGCAAACCAGATGCCCAATATGACGCCCGCCAGGGACCCGACTTCTCTGAAAACGCCTCGGAGTATGCCGCGAATGATAAGAAAAACCATCATGGCAATTATTATCATGTCCAGCAGGTTCATAGGTATATTTGTAGCAAAGGTCGCGCTAAATCGTCAAGGCGAATCACGGGCCCCTGATCACCTCCTCGACGCCTTACATCTGACACCTTCCCGGTGAAAGGAATAAAGAAGTCCAGAGACGAGAGTCTAGAGTCTAGAGGACCCATCCAAACATCCAGCATCTTGCATCCAGTATCTAGTATCTAGTATCTAGTATCTTGCATCCAGTATCTAACATCATGTTGCTTGCAACCTGCCATTCGCAACCCGCAACTTTGAACCGGGAACCTTGAACCCTGAACTCTGAACCCCAAACCACGAACAAAGCACCAGGCACGAAGCACCGAGCACGACGTTAAAGAATGAAATCGGTGACATACGGGTTCTCTTCCATCTCTCGGGCGATGGTGGATGTGGGGGTTTACTCCTCACACACGAAACGACAGGGGATTGAATTTGGTATCGCGATCATAGGCATCTTTTCCTTCACGACGCTTCAGGAGCCGCACCGCGG
>JAFDKD010000716.1 GCA_019307165.1 Deltaproteobacteria bacterium
AAAAATTCGAGTTCCAGCAACCTTTTTGAATTCAGATGGCATGCTTGGGGTAGTCATCAATTTCATGCGTCATCGCATCAGTTTCCCTTGCGCCCTGTGCCTTGCGCCCTGCGCCGTTATTTTACGCCTGACTACCCGGAATTCGCTCGCCTTGTATCTGAAGCCTTTACGGAAGCGCTTTAATCATTTCCTGTGCCCTGTGCCCTGCGTCTTGTGCCCTTTGACGACCCCTCCTCAACAATCTCTCGGGCGACCTTCTTTCTGGTGGCATCTCTGAGATTTCTAAAATCAATGGGTTTCTGTTTCGTTTTCACACTTCCCCGCAATGAAAGGATATCCTCCTTTATCGGCTTTCGAACGAATTTTTGATCTTCAGCATCATTCATGAAAACATCCTCCTCAGAGAAGTGAGACTCCTCCCGCAAAGCGGGAGGCATCAGGATGCCCCCTCGAAGGGGGCTCAAATTCCAATCCATGAATCAAGCTTAACTTGATTTCAACCGAAGTCGTTTTTTTTTTCTTTTATATGCAACACACGAACTGTCATTCCCCGCCAAAAAAAGCGACGGGAAATCCAGATCCCCGTTCGGCTGGATCCCCACCTGCGCGGGAATGACTGGGGGGCGCGGGGATGACGGGAAAAAGGGTTTGAACCGTGATATCAAAATTATTTGAACCTCCGTTCCGGTTACCTTCAAACCCATATCCTATGTTTGAGGCGTCCCATAATCTGATAACCTCAAACCAACTGCCACACGTGATTCTTTTCTCCCCGGATCGGTAGAACCTATCCGGGTCCTCCCTGTCGCGCCGAAGCCTTGGCGTAGGACGGCAACAGAGGTGGAGGGTTTAGTTGTAACTAAAATAATCTCTGTGACCTCTGCGTGCTCTGTGGTGATATCTTTTGTTGTGGCTACGCCGCGCCAGGCAATCCATGGTAATACCGCCGGAATAAACTATTCAAAAAGCCCCAGCTGCTTATGTGCCGGCCCTTTGGGCTTCCAGGCCCGGCGTTCCAGGGGCCGGACGTGGGCGGCGGGCAGGAATTGCAGGAAGGGGGACGGCGTCAATTCGAGGACACGCCCGTTCAGGGAACGGCGTGCGGCATGGGAAAGGATCAGGCGGTTGCGGGCCCGGGTCATGCCCACGAAAAACAGGCGGCGCTCTTCATCCATGTCCTTTCCTCCGAACAAGGTGCAGGGCAACAGCCCGTCCTCGCACCCGGTGATGAAGACCACCGGCCATTCCAGGCCTTTTGCCGCATGGAGCGACATGAGGGCCACGCGGTCTCCCATGAGGGATTCATGATCGATCCCCCGCTCCAGGGAAAGGGTGTCCAGAAACGCGTCCAGTCCGCCTTTAAAGGCGCCGGCCATCGCCGTAAGCGCCTTGAGGGCCGCCACGACGGCATTATCCGGCAAATCGACAAGATTGTGATACGCCACGGCCCGTTCAATGATTTCCGAGATCGGAGACATGGGATCGACATCCCGCGCGGGCCCGGGTCGGGAGATCCCGGCCTGTGACAAGGCTTCCCCGTACATCCGCTCAAAATGAACGTTTTCCGGATACAAAAGCGTTTGCAGAAACCGCCACACCACATCCACGGGAAACCGGCTGATGAGCGGTCTTTCGCCTGACCGGCTAAAGGGGATGCCGGCCCGGTCAAGGGCTTCGGCCAGGGCATTTCCCTGGGCATTGAGGCGGAACAGGACCGCCAGGTCTCCGAAACCGATGTCCCGCTCCCCCTCCGCTGCATCCACACGGCCGGAGTCCAGGGAAAAGTGGGATGTCCCGCCGATCAGCCGCTCCACTTGCTCCACGATCATCTCCGCCTCCTCGCCTTCGGTGCGGCACGGGGCCACGAACAGCGGGCTGCCCCCCGGGGCGAGCGGTTCCAGTGCCCGGTTGCGCATCACCGCGGCGGCGCTCTCCAGGATCGGGCTCGTGGAGCGGTAGTTCCGGGTAAGCGCCACCACGCGGGCGCCCGAAAAATCGGTTTCAAACCGGTGAAAGTTTTCCACCAGGGCCCCCCGAAACCCATAAATGGCCTGGTCCGGGTCGCCGATGGCGCAGATGGCGCCGGCCCCCGAACGGACCAGGGCCTTGAGGATTTCGACCTGCGCCATATTGGTGTCCTGGTATTCGTCCACAAACAACCATGGATATGTCTCTCCCCATACGCCCGAAACTTCCGGGCAGGAGCGGAACAGCCGCAGGGCCTCGCACTCCAGGTCGTCCAGGTCCAGAATATGAAGGCTTTTCAATGTCTCGCGGTATTGGTCAAAGAGGGCGGAAACGGCGGGGTCCGAAATTTCATCCAGCCCCAGGGCCGCGGCCATCTTCATTGCCGGCAGGGCTTTCATGAATTTCCGGGCAAGGCGCCGGCCCGCCCCGGCCTCTTGCGCCACATGACGGCACAGCGCCACGGCATCCGCCTCCGAGGCCAGGATAAAATCGGAAGGAATCTCGATCCGACCGCCGTGGGTCCGCAGGATGTCCAGGCAAAGCCGGTGAAAGGTAGCCACGCGGATCGACTCGCCCGCCTCCCTTCCGGCCAGATATTCGATCCGCCGGGCCATCTCCCGGGCCGCCTTTCGCGTGAAGGTAAGTGCCAGCATCCGGTCCGGCCGCGCCTTACCCTCGCGGATCAGCCATGCAATCCGGTGGGTCAGGGTCAGGGTTTTTCCGGTCCCGGGGCCCGCCTTCACCAGGAGATGT
>JAFDKD010000717.1 GCA_019307165.1 Deltaproteobacteria bacterium
AGAGAGGACTGTATGCCGCCGGAAATGGACTTGATGTCGGCGTCCACGACCGCCTGATCGATATTGCCCAGCACGCTCTTGACCTTGGTTGAAATCCCCGGAAGATCAAGGCCTTTAATCTCGGCCATGATATCGTCGACATAGCTCAACAGCTGCCGAATTTCCGAAGGCTTGGAGGGAACGATGGGGTATTCCGACAGAAACATTATTTCCGGAGATCGATCCGGTTTATCTTCATTTTTCAGGTCCAGTTCGATAAACATACTCCCCGTTATCCCGACCGATTTCAACTGGGCCACCATATCGCTCTGCAGTTCTTCTCCGGGTTCCATTTTCATGACGACTTCGATCAGCTTTGAGTCGGGCGCCACCCCGATCGATTCCACTCGCCCGATGGAGACGCCCCTGTACTTTACCGGCGAGTCGATATCCAGCCCCTGGACCGATTCATTGAAATAGGTGACATATGTCAAGCCCTTCTGGAGGTACCGGGAAGTGCCCAGCCAGATAACGGCCAGCGTGACGATAACGATCCCGCTGGCCACAAACAACCCTACTGCGAATTTGCTACTTTGCGATGCCATCTCACTGATTTTTCCACCTATTTGCAGGTGATGTCAGGAAGCCCTCCGAGGGCCATGTTTCAATGAATAAATCAATATGCGGTTGGTCTAAGGCAGTGTCTATGTTCACCTATCCGTCTGCAACTTCGATCCGTCATACCCGCGTAGGCGGGTATCCAGCTTCCCGTTCGTCTGGATTCCCGCCTTCGCGGGAATGACGGAACAAGGCCTCACGCCGGAATATCAAATGACATATTTGGACCTACTTCTGGTTGAAGCACTACTGAGGCGGCAATGGAAAAAAACCCGTACTTGACAGCACTTAGCCCTACCCTGCACGAAACGCCGCCCCGCTTTCCGGTTCGCGATTGAAAAACCGCCGCACAAAGTCATTCCGACTGTGGTCCCTCAGATATTTCGGAGCTCCCTCGGCGATGATCCCTTTGGTCTGTCCGTCAAGCATGATCACCCGCTGACCCACCGCAAAAATGCTGTTCAATTCATGGGTAACGATAACCATCGTCGTTCCAAGAGACCGGTTCAAGTGAAGAATCAAATGATCGATTTCCGCAGCCGTCACGGGATCCAGCCCAGCACTCGGCTCGTCAAAAAAGAGGATCTTGGGGTTCAAGGCCATGGCCCTTGCCAGCCCGGCCCGCTTTTTCATGCCCCCGCTCAGTTCGGAGGGAAGATAACGATCATAGCCGTCCAGGTTGACCAGGTTCAGCTTCATTTTCACCAGGCATTCAACCCAATCCCGGGGCAGATCGGTGTATTCCCGCACCGGCAGCGAGATATTTTCCGCAACGGTCATGGATCCGAACAATGCGGTGCTCTGATAGAGGACCCCGATCCTTCTCAAGGCTTTTTTGACGGCGTCCTCATCACCGTCGGAAATGTCTATACCGCCGAGGACAACCTGACCCGACATGGGAGGTATCAGCCCGATAAGATGCTTCATGAGCGTACTTTTTCCACACCCGCTCCCTCCCAGAATGATAAAGATCTCCCCCTCGTACACATCAAAAGACACCCGGTCCAGGATGACTCTGCTCCCGTATCCCCCGACCAGATTTCTTACGCGAATGATGGTCTGCCGTTCCATGTTGTTCATGGTTCAAGGTTCAGAGGTTTAAAGGTTCAGGGTTCAGGGTTCAAGGTTCAGGGTTGCGCGTTGCTGACTGACTTTGTCAGCTGTTCTTCGTTCTTAGTTCCTGGTTCTTTGTTACTTCGACATTCCTTGTTCGCTATTCTTTATTCGATATTCTCTTTAAAAAATACGCCCTCTCACCTGACTCACCCCCAATACCGAAGTATCACGGCAAGTACGGAATCGGTTAAGATAATCAAGAAAATGCTGCTCACAACCGCCGAGGTCGTAGCCTGTCCGACGGATGCGGCACCGCCCCGGACCTGAAATCCCCTGAGGCATCCGATCCAGGCGATGAGCAGGGCAAACACCCCGCTCTTGAACAAGCCCCATATCACGTCAAACAGCGTCAGGGTCTTGATGGTCTGGGCGACATACGCGTTAATGGTCAAATCCAGCATGCTCACCCCGACCAAAAGACCGCCCAGGATGGCGAAAATATTGGAGAACAGCGTCAGGAGCGGCACCACGATGACCGACGCGACAATCTTGGGAACCACGAGGAAGCGTATGGTGTCAAATCCCATGGTGTAAAGGGCGTCCACCTCTTCCGATATCTTCATGGTGCCGATCTCGGCCGCAAAGGAGGACCCGGACCGGCCCGCCACGATGATGGCCGTCATAATAGGCCCCAGTTCCCTCACCATGGACAGGCTGACAAGAGAGGCCACATATATGTTGGCGCCGAACTGTTGGAGTTGGACGGCCGACATGAAGGCCATGATCAATCCCAGCAGGAAACTGATGAGTCCCACAATGGGCAGGGCGTCCACACCCGTTTTCTGCATCACCGTCAGGGTATCGTCTCCGCGAAGCGAACGGGGATGAAATAGGGTATAGACCATTGCCATGAAGACCGAACCCAGAAAGGTGACCAGATACCGCGTTTCGGACAGTTGATCGAGGACCGCGCTCCCGAGGCGCGTCAGGGCCCCGGGCGAACGCTCCTTCGCGAAGGATACGGGCTGTCCCAGGGTTTCAAAATGAAAGATGTCAAGCATCTGAGCGACGCTGTCGTTGGCATGGGCAAACCGGAACCGCCCCTCCCTTTCCAGCATGTACCGTTTCAACTCTACGAGAACGAGAATGCCGAAGTCGTCCAGGCGCGGCACCTTCTCCAGGTCCACAGTCAGTTCTTGGGGACGTCTTTTCTTCAACCGGCTCAGGATGTTTTTCGCCAGTTGCGTCGCGTTGGAAACGTCAATAGCCTCCTGCAAGTGAACGGTCACGCCGCTCCCGTCACTGTCGGAAATGGTATAACCGGACTGGGTTTGTTCCTGCACGGCGTCAGGGTTCACATTTCGTCCCGCATCAACTGAATGGTCTTCCGGTAATCGTCGCTGTAAAATATAGCCGACCCAGCCACAAACACATCGGCGCCGGCCGAGGATACGCGGTTGATGGTATCCGGGCCGATGCCCCCATCAACCTCGATTTCCGTCTGCAATCCAAGTCTGTCGATTCGTTCTTTCAGCCGCTGAATCTTGGGAATGACCTCCGGAATAAAGGCCTGCCCCTCGAACCCCGGATTGACCGTCATGAGCAACACCATGTCCAGGTCGGGCAGGATGTAATCCAACACATCAAGAGGTGTGGCCGGATTCAAGGAAACACCGGCCCTGGCGCCCAGCGCTTTTATTTGATGCACCGTTCGATGAAGGTGGGTCGCGGCCTCCGCGTGGACGGTCAGTATGTCGGCTCCGGCTTTAACAAAGACATCGATGAAGCTGTCCGGGTCCGCTATCATGAGATGCACGTCCTGGGGGATCCGGGTGATCCGGCCGACCGCTTTGACAATCATGGGGCCGATGGTAATGTTGGGGACAAAATGGCCATCCATCACATCCACGTGGATATAATCGGCCCCGGCCTGCTCCACGGCCTCCACTTCCTCTCCCAGACGCGTAAAGTCGGCCGACAAAATCGACGGGGAAATTTTTCCCATGGCAACCTCCGGATATCTAGCTCATAGCTCACTGCTGATAGCTGATAGTTCATAGCTGAAAGCCGAAACTAAGGAACGGTGGATTTCGAAATTCGGTAATCAGTTAATAGTTATCAGGAAAAAGTATCTATTTTACGTTAATAAACATTATTAGCTAATTGATAAAATATTAATTCTTACTATTTTTGCATGTCAATTAACGAATAACTGATAACCAATAACGCCCTATGACGAGCAAGCAACCAAGAACGAAGCTCCGGAAACAACCCTCAGCCTGCACCTCGAAACCCGCAACTCCCAACGCGCAACCCGCAACGCGATACACGCAACCCGCTGACGAAGTCAGCTCCCCTTTTTCCTCAACATCGCGCCGAAAAAACCCTCCATCCCGTGAACGTGCGGCAAAGTCCTGAAGAAACCGTTTTCATCCACCAGGTCCCGCCCCCATGCCGGCACGCGCTCTTTCAGGTTTTCGAGAAAAACACCCCGATTTTCCCGCAGGAGGCGTTCCACGACGTCTTCGTTTTCCTCCCTCGAAATGGTACAGGTGGTGTACAGCAGGCATCCGTTCTTCCCCACAACGGGCAAAGCGGCTTGAAGCATGCGCGACTGAAGTTCTGCCAATCGGAGGACATCTCCGGCATCCCGGGCCCACTTGCCGTCCGGATGCTTCGCGAGAACCCCCAGGCCGGAACAGGGGGCGTCCAGCAAGACCCGTTTGAACGTGCGGCGAAAAAGCCGATTGAGAGGGCTGCGGGCATCGCC
>JAFDKD010000718.1 GCA_019307165.1 Deltaproteobacteria bacterium
CCTGAATTGGAAACTTGCCGGCGCCCAATTTCATTTTATGGATAGGCGCCGGCCAATGCTCATCCGAAAAAGGGCTTTTCCGGAATCGCGCGTCCAGCCGTCAGCAAAAATGCGCGGGCACTTTCGCTGCATACCGCTCTCGGGCCGCTGAGCGCCCTACCCTGAAATCCGGACGGGCGCAGGCAACCGTTGATGATCTGTGTTTCACCCCCTTTCTAAAAATTTTTCTACTTCTACATTCCTTGTTCGACATTCGATATTCGATATTCTCTTTTCCCTGCCCTCAGCCTCCGTTAAAATATTCCGGGCTCTCGATACTCCCCAAACACCTCCCTGAACACATTGGCCATCTCGCCCACGGTGGCATAGCACCGACAGCAGTCCATCAGATACGGCATGACGTTTTCATCGCCGGCCGCGGCCTTCTCCAGGGCCTTCAGTCCCGCCGCGACCGCTTTGCTATCCCTGGTGCTTTTCAATTCCTTGAGATTATCGATCTGCGACTGGGCCCACGCCTCGTTGTATTCGTGGAGTTCCACCTCCATGTCCGCGCCTTCCGTATACGCGTTCACGCCCACCTTCGTGACGGTGCCCTGCTGGATCTTTTTTTCATACTCAAAGGCCTGTCGGGCCACCTCCCGCTGGACATAGCCGGAGGACACCGCTTCGACCATGCCCCCCATCTTCTCCACCTTTCCCATCTCTTCCAGAATCTTTTCTTCCATTTCCTTAGTCAGGGTTTCCATAAAGTAGGAGCCGCCCATTGGGTCCACCGTGTCCCGAAGACCGATTTCATCCATAAGGATCTGGAATGTCCGCAGGGACAAAAGCGCCGCCTTTTCCGTGGGGATGGTATAGGCCTCGTCGAATGAGCACAGGGCTGTGGTCTGGGCGCCGGACAGGGCCGCTGCCAGGGCATAATACGCCCCTCTTACGATGTTGTTTTCCGGCTGCTGCTTGGTCATGCCGGAACCGCCGCCCCCGAAAATTCCTCTCAGAAACAGGGCCTTTTTGTTCTTAACGCCGTACCGCTCGCGAAGGAGCCGGGCCCACAATTTACGGGCCGCCCGGAACTTGGCCACCGTCTCCCACAGGTTTCCGAACACATTCAGGTTGAAGGAAAACTTGCCTACGAATTCCTCCGCCTCATACCCCCGCGCCACCACGTTGTCGATATAGGCGAAAGCGATCATGAAGGCGTAGGATATTTCCTGGGCCGGGGTGCAGCCCGACTCCCGGATATGATAACCGCAGACCGATACGGGGCTGCACCGGGGAAGTTCCTTCATGGCGTACTCGATGGTGTCCCCGATGAGTCGGACAGCCGGCTGAACCGGGTAGATCCAGGCGCCCCGGCCGACAATTTCCTTGAGAATGTCATTCTGGGGGGTAGCCGAAATTTCCGTCCTTTTATATCCGAAATTCTCGGCCATGGTCTGATACATGGCCAGCATGACCGGCGCCACCGCATTGATGGTCAGGCCGGCGCCGATTCGGTTCAGCTTGATGTCTTTAAAAGCGATCTCGAAATCCCGCAAGGAGTCAACGGCCATGCCGACCCGGCCCACTTCTCCCTCGGACATGGGGTCGTCGGAATCGTAACCCATCTGAGTGGGAAGATCGAAAGCCACATTGAGGCCGTTCTGGCCGTGGGAGATCATGAGCTTGAAGCGCTCGTTGGTCTCTTCGGGCGTCCCGAACCCGGTGTACTGACGGGTGGTCCAGTTGCGGCTCCGGTACCCCATGGGATGGATGGCTCGCGTAAATGGGAACTCCCCCGGGTCCGCCAGATCGCTCCCGTATTCAAATCCAACCCGTTCCAGGTCTTCGGGGGTATAGGCGGGCTTGACGTGAATCCCGGATTCCAGGATGACGTCCTGGATTTCGTCTTTGTCGTCTTTTATGTATGTGGCAACACCCATAGGTTATGCCTCCTTTTCAAAATTTGAATGGATGGACGTTAATTGGATCGGTTCTCCCTGATAAATCGAACGATCCGGTCGAAGCCGGCCCCTCCCGGAAACACCCCGTTTACGCCCATCTCTTTGAGGGTTTCCATGTCCTTGTTGGGAATGACCCCGCCCACCAGAACAAGTTTGTCTCCCATGCCCTCGCTCTTGACCAGCCCCATCAGCTTTCTGCAGATGGGAATATGCGCCCCGGACATGATGGAAAGCCCGATCACGTCCACGTCCTCCTGAAGGGCCTGGTTTACGATGCTCGGCACGGTCTGATGAAGACCGGTGTATATGACCTCCATTCCCGCTTCCTTCAGGGCATGGGCCACCACCTTGGCGCCCCGGTCATGGCCGTCCAGCCCCGGTTTTGCCAGCAGCACCCGTATTTTTCTTTCCGCCATGGCGTATCGTTCTCCCGATGTTTTTGTATCTATTTGAATTGCTTGCGCACCATATCCCGGCCCCGCAGTATATGCTCTCTAACCAGCCGTTCCACCCCTTCCGCGTCTCGCTCACGGATATGCTTCAGCATGAGGCGGTGATGGCTGTTACTCTGCTCGGCCATGTTTCTGTTCTTCAAAATAAGCCTTCGGAACCGGTAGATCAGGTTCCTCAAGTCGTTGATCATCTTCACGAGCCTGGGACTCCGGCTCATGGCGTACAAAATATCGTGAAATTCCGTGTTGATCTCCGGCAACTCGTCCATCCGGCCCTTGTCCAGGCAGGCCTGGTATTGCCGGATCTTTTCCTGTAACGG
>JAFDKD010000719.1 GCA_019307165.1 Deltaproteobacteria bacterium
CATCCAAGCGCCACGGTGGAAAAGAAGGGGCCCGGAAGACAGGCGCGCCCCATCTCCTCCAGCATGACCACCAAATCCAGCAGATTGCCGCCCACCCCGCCGTATTTCTCCGGGACGATCAGAGCCTGCCAACCCAACTCAGCCATCCGGCGCCACAGTTCCGGCGTATAGCCTATTTCATCTTTCTCCATTTCAAGGACAAAGCCGCCGGAGCAGTAGGATTCGAGAAAAGCGCGTGCAGTCTCTTTCAAGATCTTCTGCTCTTCCGTGAAATTAAAGTCCATGGTCGGTTCCTTTAATACGCTCGAGGCAACCCCAGGCCGCGCTGGGCGATCACGCTTCTCCCCACCTCGCTGGTCCCCGCTCCGATGGTGGTCATGAACGAGTGCAGGTAGTACCAAGACACCCTGCCCCTCAGGGGCACACGGATCGAGTCTTCGGTCAGCTGGCTGAAAAAACCGAGGAGCTGCATCCCGGTATCCACCAGTCGCTGTTCAAGTTCGGAGGTAAAGATCTTGGTGATCTCCGGTTCGTAGCTCATGGGAAGCCCATTGCTTTCCAGCCATCTGGAATGATCGGCCAGCACAGCAGCCACCTCCAGCTCGATGGCCGCCTGCGCCAGCCTGTCGCGGATCAATGGATCTTCGGCCAGCGGCTCTCCGTTGAATTTCGTCTCTTTCGCGTATCGAATCAGATCCTCCAGTAGGGGAACCAGACGTCCCGGGACAAACACCTGGTTCCGTTCCGAGCCGATGGCCTCCATCATGTAGTAAAATCCCTTGTTCTTCTCCCCGATCATCCGCTCCCCGGGGACGCGGACATCATCGTAGAAGACCTCGTTGGTCCTCTCGCCGGACATGGTCCACAGCGGCCGCACCGTGATGCCGGGGCTGTCCATGTCCACGACGAAGAGGCTGATCCCCTTGTGTTTCGGTATGTCCGGGCTGAAATCGGTCCTGGCCGCCAGCCAGTGGTATTCCGAATAATGGCACTCCGTGTTGAATGTCTTCTGCCCGTTGACGATGAAGTGATCCCCCTTGTCCTCGGCCCGCATCTGCATGGAGGCGAGGTCCGAACCGGCGTTGGGCTCGGTGTATCCGAGGCAGAACTCGATCTCCCCGTCGATGATCCTGGGCAGGAACGACTGCTTCAGTGCGTCGCTCCCGCGCCTCAAAATGGTCGGGCCCACCATGGTGTAACCCACATCGAGAGGAACGTGTGCGCCCCACCGTTTGCCCAGTTCATCCAGAAGAATAAAATCATACGTGGGTCCGAGGCCCTTGCCCCCGTAAGCGGTGGGCCAGCTCATCCCCAGAAACCCGTTGACGGCGAGCTTCCGGCTGAATTCCCGTGCCTCCGGCCCGACGCCCAAGTCCTCCCAGTTCTGGCGGGCGATGTCCTCGGTGAGATTCTCGTCCAGGAACTTACTGAGCCTCTTCCGGTACGCCTGTTCTTCTTCGGTGTATCCAAAATCCATGATTGTTCCTCCAACAGGTGGCGACGGCCTGTGTAAAGATCGCCCAGGGCTTGTTTCACATTGCCGCCGCGTCCCGGACCAGGTCCAGGGCGCGCTGGACCCCCGCCGTCGGAATGATGCCGCAGCCCTTGGCCGGGCGAATGCGCCACGCTTCGTCAATTTTTACGATTTCTATCCAGAAATCTTGAAGCAGGTTGTCCTCCACCACCACCGTCCGCACCATGCCCTTCAGGCGCTCCGCGTCATAGAGCATCTCTTTCATACCCACCACCATATTTCCGCTGTCGGCGGGAAATCTGAATCGTTCGGGATCGAACCGGGATATGCGATGGGTGATCATGGTCCTGTCCTCCTTAATGGGCGCTGTCATATGTTCCCGCTTGGTCATCCGAAGCAGGTGAAATTTTTCCTGCCCCATGGCCTGCCACTTGCGTTCGTACTTGGTCACAAAACGGCGAGTGGTCAGTTCCGTCTCTGTTGAAAAACCGGTTCCCGGCGTCTGGGAAAGCACCCAGTCCTGAAACGGGCGATGGTCCGTAACCATGATTGTTTCCCCGCCGAAGACAAGCCGGTTGTTGAGAAGTCTGAGAAAGTCATGCGACAGAAGGCGATGTTTGGCGTGCCGCTTCTTGGGCCACGGACATGGGAAAAGAGAATAGGCCGCAGTGACCGATTGTTCGTTGAACAACATCTCAAGGCCTACCCTTGCATCCACCTTCAGGACCCTCACGTTGGGCACGCCGGCAAGCGAAATTTTCCGCAAGGCCCTCCTTACCGGCACCCAATCCACCTCGAGCCCGACAAAGTCCTTTTCGGGTTCCTCCCGCGCCTGCCTCACCAGAAAATCACCCAGTCCGAACCCGATTTCCACTACAAGGGGCGCGGACCGGCCGAATTCCTCACGCCAGCGGGCGGGGCGCCCGGCCCCCTGCCATCGGATAAAAGGCTTGAGCGAAAGATAGTGGGGTTTTATAAGGTGGCCTTTTCCATTCAATTTTGGTACCTATTCCATCTGCAAAATCTGGTCCTCTGGCCAGTCGAAGATCCCGTGTAGCGGGGGTCAGAGTTGTCTGGCTATGCCATCCCGGAAAAGCGAACCATGAAGTGAGCTAGAGTCCTGAGTGAGCTAAAGTGAGCTAAAGTTGTGGAAGAGCTTCGCTCATCAATCATATGAAATGTCAAAAAATCCTTAACTTTAGGCACTCTAGGCACTTTAGATCACTTTAGTCAC
>JAFDKD010000720.1 GCA_019307165.1 Deltaproteobacteria bacterium
AATGGGTTCCAGGGTCATGTCATATCCCTTGTAAAGACCCCTGAGCAAGGGATAGTAAATACCGTCCTGCTTGATCCTGTACTCGTCGAAAAGGGAGGCGCACTCATCGAACATGGCCCCCCGTTCCGCCTTGACGGCAACGCGCGCCCGCCTGTGATGGATGACGAGGTAGCAGACCAGTGCCACCGCTATGAGCAGGATTTCATATCTCATGGAATAAACCCGCCATCCCGATCAGGCCTGCGAACAGGCATCGGGATGGCGGGCCATTTCCGCCTGGAAACTAACGGACAATAGTAACCGGGCAGTGCGCCTTGGCAACCACTTCGGATGCAACCGATCCGATCAGGATCCGTTCCACGCCCGTCCTTCCGGTCGAGCCCATAATGACGTGGTTAAACCCTTCCTTTTCAGCGTAGTCCAGTATGGCGGCGGCAATATTGCGCCGCGCATAGGCCTTGGCCAGTTTGAAATCGGCAAAACCGGCCTTTTTGGCCTTATTGGCCGCGTTGTCCAGTTCCATCTCATCCTGGATTTCCGCCGCACCTATCAGCGTCGCCCCCAGGTACCGGGCGTCGGTCTGGTCCGCGCTGATCCGGGTAATCAGGAGAAAGGTCACCTCCACGTTAGAGAAATTATCGGCAAAATTGATCGCAAAATCAATACCTTTTTCAGAGGCACGCGATCCGTCCGTCGGACACAGTATTTTCATCGATTCAGCCATATTCCATTACCTCCCCTCTAGTACCCTTTGGGCCTGGGCCAGGACATCTGAAATTGATCTCCTCGCCTGACAAATTTGTACCTGAAGAAATGAAACCAGATGGAGGCAGCGATGTAAAATGTCATCATGGCCAGCAGCTGGACCCCATACCCGAGGTACGTGGCGAAATAGGTGATGCAGCACAGGAGAAAGAGGGTAACGGCCGGAAAGGGATGGAACGGGTGAACGTATCCTCTTCGGATGCTGCCGAGGGGCCACTGTTTTCTGAACTTGAACATGTTGATGGGCATGAATGTATAGCCCAGGAGTCCCGACAGGATGGAGAATGTGATCACCTGGTCCAGCAGGCCCGTAAAGCCGAAAGAAATGGCCACCGGCACCAGGAAGACGATGGCCCGGTAAGGGGTCCTGTATTTCGGATGCACGGCCCCGAACCACTTGGGCAAATACCGGTCGCGTCCCATGGAAAACCATGCCCGCGCCGCGTCGTTGATGGTCCCGTTGGCCGAGGCCACCGCGGAGAACAGCGTGCCGATAAACATGACCACGGAGACAAACGGATTTCCGAATGCGCGTGCCGCGTCATATTGCGGGATGAAACTGACCCCGAGATATTGCCACGGTAGCAGACCCGCGGTAAGGTACCAGGTCATGGTGGCGGCAATGAGCAGCGTCATCATGCCGGTCATGGTTCCCAGCGGCAGCGAGCGCGCCACGGAGCGCACCTCTTCGGCCGCCTGACAGGTGCCCTCGATGCCAAGATAGTACCAGATTGCGAACTGGAAGGCGGCGATCACCCCCAGCCAGCCATAAGGTAATTTGGTGAGCAACCCCGCCTGATGGACGCTCACGCCCGGAGCCCATCCCTTTGCCGCGAAGAACAGAACGAAGATGGCGATAAAGGCGATGGCCGTGATGATGAAATTCACCGTCAGCGTCATGAACACGCCGCGATAGTTAAGCCAGGCCAGAATCGCGATGGTGAACACCACGAATGGCTTGGGATCGAGGTTTTCGACACCGAAGTCGGCGGCGGCCTCCATCATGAGGTCTCCCACGACCAGGGCGTCGGCGGCCTCGAGCATGGTGTAGGCAAACACCAGATAGAGGCCCACATTAAAGGCCATCAACGGCCCGATGATGTGTTTTGCCTGGGAATACTGCCCTCCGGCCGCAGCCACGGTGGAGGTCACTTCCGAATCGATCATGGCGACGCACGTATACAGGAGGCCGATAAACCAGCAGGAGATAATCGACCCCAGGGCCCCGCCTTTTCCGATACTGAAGTTATAGCCCATGTATTCGCCCACCAGCACGATTCCCACACCCAGGGCCCATACGTGGGCGGGACCCAGAACCTTGAGAAGCGATATTCGATCTTCTTTCCCTTTCGCCTCAGCTTCTTTCTTCTCAGTCATATTATTAACCCTCTCTTTCAAAGGTTGATCAGGGGATTCTGAAGACCCTAAATCCCTAGGCGTTTTTCACTTTCTCACGATCAGCAGCGAACATCTTTTCCTGTTCGGCGATCTCGTCGTGCCCTTCTCTCGAACTCAGCAGAAAATCTTCTTCAAACTGAGAGTTGGTCCTCATAAAATCCACCACCAACCAGAGCAGCAGAATGGCCGATCCTATCCAACACGCGTATCCCAAAAGGCTGAATACATTCATTCCTCTCTCCTCCTCTTAATCGAAGTGCTCGTTGATGACTTCCCGGTATTCCTTGTCGGATAGCCGCAGTACAAGAAAAAAGTAGCCGATGATGACAATGGCGGTGAAAATAAGCGTCAAGGGGTTGATTTCGTATATATACTTGGTGCAGATATATTCGGCGGCCCCCTCCGGGCCGATGCCCAGCGCCGTCCACTGGGCCTGCATGACTTCGTTCTGCTCCAGGGTCTCCCACGTAATGGTCTCGGGCAGTTCCGTTACGGTATTTCCCGCGGTAAGCCCCAGCGCCAGCGGCGTCAGCAGAACCAGGT
>JAFDKD010000108.1 GCA_019307165.1 Deltaproteobacteria bacterium
ATCATGTCCAATTTTCCAGCTTCCAGCGCAGGCAGCAATTCGGCAAAGGGCATGGCCTGTACATTGAGGGTCACACCCATGGCCTGGGCCATATCTCCGGCCAGATCGATCTCGAATCCCATCACCTCACCGTCTTTGCTGGTGAAGTTGAGGGGCGGCATGCTGCCCGCCGTTCCCACTACCAGTTCCCCCCGCTCCTGGATGCTTCCCAATACCGAAGGCTGTCCGCCGTCTGTCTCAACCATGTGGGCGCAGGCGGAAAGCAGCGTCAGCGCGAGCGCGAAAAGAAATATCGCCTTTAAAAATTTCATTTTTTCCTCCCCTGTTGCCGGTCGTTTTTCGTCCGGTGTAGAAAAATGATTGGAATGGTCGGGCGGTTGATTTCACGCATAAAGTGCCCCGTTTGGAAAAGAGGCGTTTTGTGCGTAAATTGGCCCCGACGGTGTCGGTTTCTCCGCTCGAAAGCAAAAAGTCTATAGATTAACCGAGCCGGAAGTCGGCGGCGGTTGGATTTTCTCGTGTCGGAATTCTAGAAATTAAGTCTCTATCACAAAAGAGTCAATACACACCAAGTAAAAATCCGGGTCCATAGGACCCGCCTTTGAGGCCGCCCCCATAGGGGGCCGGAAAGATAGGCTGAGGTTAAGGCTAAGAAACAAATTGAATCCCTTTTCCTCTTTCTCTCAACCTCAACCTGGCGAACCCACGGTCCGCATTTCCGGTAGGGCATAGCCGGAAAACTCTGACCTAGGCCCAGAGGACCAGGTTTTGCAGATGGAATAAATGCACCTGCACGCCGATCAGGCCGTTGGAAAAAGCCGCTCTTGAATTCGATTTACGGATCAAAATCTAGCCCCCCTCGGGCGGACTTCCCGATGCCTCCCCATTTGCCTTTGCAGACGCGGCAATCGCTGCCAGACGATTTCGGACATATTCGAAGAAAGGGTTGTAACGAAGGCGCATGAATTCCCTCATGGATATGCGGAGCAGGTTTCTTTCGCCGCGGGGCGCAAGGCTGCCCAGGGAAAATCGTCCGGTTTCGGATTGACCGCGCCCATCGCCGTAAACCCCGTCCTCGGGTGAAAAGGGTATGGCCAAATGGGACAGGGAATAGACCTGGGAGGGCCAGCGAAGGCCCAGGGGCCTGGCGACGATCTCTTGCCCTTCGGCCGGGCGGCTTTTTTCCACGACATTGAAAGGGTCTTCTTCACTGTTGGTAATCAGGGTCAGCCGATAGGGCAATTGTCCCCGCCCGTTCAATTCCGTCAAAAGATCTTCGTGCGTCGATTTCAGAAAAGGCCGGATGGGCGCCGCCCGGTTGATGTCAAAAAGGACCAGTTCGCTCCGTGGCGAGTTCAATTTGTCATAGAGGTCGTGGACAATGGCGTCGGTCAGGACCGTGGTATCCACCAGGGACTGAAATGTGGTAATGGGCGGGCATTCGGAAAGACGTCCCTGCTCATGCATGCGCGCGATCTGTTCCTTGAGAGAGCGGGTCAGCCGATGGATCTGTTCACCCCCGTTTTTGGGAAACGACGTGTATTTAAAGGGATCGTATTCGGGTTCAACGGCGGTCCATTTGAATTTTTCGAAATAAGGAATGAAACTGAGAACCTTGTGCCAGTCGGCGAACAAGGCAAAGGGCGTCACCCCGATGGCGGGCGAAAAAAGGATGAGCCTGTCGGGCGCCGCCTGTTCCGGATTTTCAAGCCCATCCAATGCGTATTTGACGGCCAGGGCCCCGCCGGTTGAATAGCCCAGCATAAAGAACGGTTGGCCCGCGTCGATCCGGTCGAGTACATGCCGGGCGCCGACCATGACGGCGGCCATCCAGTCAGGCCAGTTGACTTCGGTCAGTTCGCCGGGGGTGGTGCCATGTCCCGGCATACGCATGCCCAGGACATAAAATCCCTGGTCGTGGAGGACCTCTCCCGCCTTTTTGAGGCTGTATGGCGAGTCGGTAAGGCCATGGATCAGAAGGGCGCCGCCTTTCACCAGAGGGGGTGTCAACTCGAATGAACGGTTCCAGTCTCGGGAGAAACGGCGCGGATTGCTCGGGCTTTCGGGGTGGTATCGGGAAAAAAGAAGGTCTTCGACGGGGTCCACCCGTTCGTACACCTCCCGGTCAAGCTCCTTGAAAAGGGCGTTTTCCATGGCCCGATAGTCTTTATAAGTAAAGCCGGGCACATTATGTTCCGCCCGAAACTCGCTTTCGAGGCATGCCCGATGCCACATCTTGAGATCCGGCATGCGCCTGGCGTCGAAGGCCCGCACCACGATAATGGCGATGACGAGAAGAAGCATCACCGCAACGGTTTTCAGAAGGAATTTCAGTGGCTTCATGATGCTATGAATGTTTTTTTAGAAAACTAAGCAAATGGTCGTTGAAGATGTCGGCCTGCTCTATATTGGAGAGGTGGGCCGCGGAAGGGATGACCACCATCCTGGAACCGGGTATCCGTTCGTGCATCATCCGGGATGCGGCCACCGGCGTGCCCGGATCGTCCTCTCCCACCATGATGAGCGTCGGCACGGCGATCTCCCCAAGTCGATCCAGATAATCGAGCCGCCGGATAGCTTCGCTGCATCCGACAAAGCCGGCCACCGGGGTAGCCAGGAACTGGTCCCGGATTTCCGCCACATGGGGTGAGCCCGTTTGAAGGTATGCAGGGGTAAACCATCGCTCCAGCGTACCCTGGACCAGGGCCTGTGGGCCGTCCTTCCAGACGGCGGCGATACGCTCCTCCCACACGGGCCGGGACTCTTCCCCTATGGCAGCGGCCGTATCGCAAAGGGACAGGGTCAGCAGGCGATCCTGATGGCTCAGAGCGAGGCACTGCCCGATCATGCCGCCCATGGATAGTCCCACCCAGTGAAACTGTTCCATGCCCAGGGCATCGACCAGGGCCAGGGCATCCTCGGTCAGCTGCTCAAGGGTGTAGGGTCCATCGGGTGCGCTGCTGGCCCCGTGGCCCCGGGTGTCATAACGAAGCACGGAATATGCCGACCTCAGCAGGGCCATCTGCGGGGACCACATCATGTGGCTGGAGCCGAGCGAATGACTCAGGACAACCACCGGGGCGCCCGGTTCCCCGGAAAACTCATAGTTGATGTCGATACCGTTTGCGTGCACGATCATATGCTTCGCTCCTTGCGCTGTATGTTTTTTACGGAATGTAGCCGCAGCTTATGGGTAAGAAGATGATTCTTGTCTGAATTATCACAACGATTGGTTGCCGTCAAACGCCTTCCCTGAAAGATGAAACCCGCTTTCGGCAGGCTGAGTCATGGCATCGACGGGTCCGTAGGCATCAAAAGGCGGGATCTCTTCAGGGGACCCCACCTTTTTGATACTCTTGCATTTTACAATGAACGGTTCGATGCGCTGAGCGCCGTCATTTCATGCTATATGAGGGCGTCCGCCATGAGAGAGGTTAGGAACTGGACATCCACGCCGAGTTCATAATGCCGGTTCAGATCGCTGAGCTGTGAGTGGCAGTTTTCACATGCCGTTGCAAGGACGGTCGCCCCGGTCTGTCTCACCTGATCCGCTTTCACGCTGGACGATTTCATCCTGAAATCGAGTGTTTCGTCCCCCAGCGCCACCAGACCGCCGCCCCCTCCGCAACACCAGTTGTAAGTGGGGTCCGGCGTCATATCCAGAAAGCTGTCGGTCAAATGCCCGAGGATGTATCTGGGGTCGTCTATTACCCCGCCGTTCCTGGCGATCTGGCACGGGTCGTGATAGGTGACGGGCCCCTTTAATTTGGATTTGTCCAGTTTGATCCGCCCTTCCCGGAGGTAACGGGCGTGGGTCTCGGTAACCGACGTCACCCTGAACGGTTGATTTCCGGACATCTGTTTCATGACCCTGAAAGCGGTACCGCATTCGCATATGCAGACTTCTTTTACGTTGAGTCGCTTGGCTTCGTTTATAATGCGGTCCAGGATCAGTTTTGTCTTGGTGGGGTCGCCGACAAATGCCCCGAAATTAACGGCCTCGAAAAAGCTCAAGGTCCAGTTTTCGCCGGCGGCGTTGAAAACGGCGGCGGCCGGAATAATGGAGTGGGCCCCTGCCAGTGCGACGTAGAGCAGATCAGCGTCTTGCACATCAATGGGGATGGCACTTTCTCCGGCGTCACTCTTCCATTTCTTGACGACTTCCGCTTCCAGGTTGCGTATGCCTTCGAGAAACCCTTCCTTGAATGCATCCATCGACTTGCCTTTTTCTATGGACATGTCCGCCAGCATCGTCAGAATGTCGGGTTCGGCATTGGCGCCGACGAGGAGAATCTTGGCAATGGACATGAGCATCTGCGTGTCGATGCCGTGGGGACAGAAGACCATGCAGCGTCTGCAACCCGTGCAGGAATAGGCGGCTTCATAGAGTTCATCGAGCGCAATATCACTCAATTCCTTTGATTCCCCCAGGGATGACCAGGCCTTCCCCTGCGCCTTGAAATACTTTTTGTAAAGACGGCGGACGATTTCGCCCCTGTAGGCGGCAATATATTTCACCTGGCCCATGGATTCATGTACATGACAGGCCTTTGTGCAGACACCGCACCTGGAGCAGGTCTCCAAGTAAAATTTCATTGCCTCGTTCAATTTGCCCTGAAAAAGCCTCAGCAGATCGTCGCGCGTTTTTTGGTCCATCTCCTAACCTCTCCGCAGTTTGTTCATCGCCAGTGAAAAAAACGAGTGCATGACCTTGCTGTAAGGGAAAAACATGAGAAAGAGATTGGCAAAAAAGACATGCAATACCAGCATGAAGGAATGGCCCGAATAGTTGATGTTGTCCGGTACGCCGGGTCTCAGGTACAGCAAATTCAGGAGGTATTCCCGGTAGTCGTCCACGCTCATCCCGTCAAATTCGTACCATCTTCTGGCCCAGTCCATCTGGCTGCCGAAAAGCACGGTCAGGAAAAGGAGTATCAGGAGGTAATAATCTTCGGGAACGGACAGGTCCCGGTAGGGGGAGACAAACCTCCTGAAGAGGAAAAATAACAGGGCAATGCACATGATCAGCCCTACCAATCCCCGGCCCAGAAAAACGTCATGGGGTATGACTTGAAAAATCCTGAAATCGCTGAAAAGCTCTATATGACCTATGATGACGAGGAAAAAACAGATGTGAAACAGCATGAGAAAGACCCACATAAGCGGCGCATGCTTCCTCACCGTGGGCAGTAGAAAGGCGTCGTGCAGGGCCCAGAGCCATTTCGGGTTTTTCTCGGGGAATATCTGCAACGTGGCAGGATGCTTGGGAGATCTAAACATGTTTACGAGCCTGATCCCCGTTCCGATGAAAAAGACGCCGAAAGCGATGTAGACCATTGGCACCAAGACTATGTAATAAACGGTTTCCACAGGGACCTCCTACTTTACTTCCCGATAAGATAGACAGGCGCCTCTTTTACAGAGGCGCCCGAACCGTCTTACACGACGCGTTTGATGTAGAATTTGATAACGCCGTCTTCCTGCTCTGTTTTCATGATTTCATTGCCGCTGGTTCTTGCCCAGGCCGGAAAATCCGTAAGGGCACCGGGATCCGTGGAAATGGCCTCGATTATCTGTCCGACGTCCACCTGCTTGATTCCCTGGCTCACCTTGACCACGGGCATGGGGCAGGGCATGCCTTTAAGATCCATCACTTTGTCCGCATGAAGGTCTTCGCTCATTTCAAATCTCCTTTTTTATAAATGTTAAATTAAATGAACAATTGAATCCGACTGCCTTTTGCATCTTCCAGGAATTTGGCAACACCGCAGAATTCCATTTTGGGGTATGGGATCATTTCTTCGCGCTTAAATCCCATGAGGTCCATGGACATCTCACAGACGTAGATCTGAACGCCCAGCTCTCCAGCCATTTCCAGCATCTGCTCCAGCGAAGCGACGTTTTTCTTCTCCATGAGAGACTTCATCATGGCGGTTCCCATGCCGCCCATGTTCATTTTGGAGATCTTTACCGAACAGGTCCCTTTCGGCAGCATGGCCCCGCACATCTTTCCCATAAAATCCTTGCCGCCCACCTTTTTGTCCTTATCCCTCAGGACGGACGTTCCCCAGAAGGTGAAAAACATGACTACTTCCAGTCCCATGGCCACTGCGCCGGTGGCGATGATCAGAGAGGCCAGGACCTTGTCCAGGTCCCCGCTGAAAACGATCATGGAAATCTTGTCATCCGGCGCGGCCTTGGATAAGGCCTCTACTTGTGCCCTGAGATCGGTGATTTGCTTTTCGATGGCTTCCATGCCCGGGAAGTCTCCCGCCTTCAGATCCGAGGAATCATTCTTGAGCGTGTTTTTCATGTCTACTACCTCCTTTATGGATGAAATTCATTTTAATGTTAACAGTGTTACCTAAATAAGCCGGTGAATAACCCTGAACCGTGTTCGCACCGGCATGCGGGTCCGATTGGATTATCCCGACTAGACCAGCTGTTCCTTTACGGCTTCCATGGCGGAATGGAGCATTTCCAGGTAGGAGAGGACGTGCTTTCGTTCTTGAGCGTTCATCTGCAGAAGGAGTTTGCGGTGAATTTCCCTGTGGAAGCTGTCGAGTTCCGCTGATTTTTCCTCTCCCAAGCGGGTCAGGCTGACGAGCTTGACCCTGGCGTCTTTGGGGTCTTCTCTTTTTTCAACCAGCTCTTTTCGAATAAGGCCTTCCAGGATTTTCGTGACCCGGCTTTTCGCAATGTCGAGTTTCTGTGAAATGCCTTTCACGGTGAGATAGCGCTCTCCCTGGAAAAGCAGGAGGCATTTCACTTCCGCATATGGCAGGCCGAACTTCCGGGCTTGGTAAAGTTTCCTGTCCTCACAGCACTGAATCACCTCCGTGATGAGATGCTGAAGGCGCAAGGTCTGGTATTCGAGGAGTTCTTCGTTGATCTTGAGGGCTATTTTGTTCACAGTGTTAACAATATAGCCTCGACCCTGAATGTTGTCAAGTATTTTTCCTATTAAAATGGTATAGTATTGTAATTAAAGGCGAGTCCAACGGCGACTTAGATCACCATTTCATAACCCTGTCGTGAAAACTCTTAATGGCGGTTCGGTCGGAAACGGCCGAATGATAGAACAGCGACCCTTCGTAAAACTCGTTTCCAAGGTCCACCCGGACAACGGTGCCGTGCGCGGTGTACAGATTGCGAATGAAATCCATGGTGACGGCGTACCTCTCCGTAGACCAGTGGGATGTGGCGTCATACACCAGCACGTTAATGTCGTCGGGACTCGATCGCCTGAGACCGGGAGCTTGATACGGCGGAAACGAATAAGGCGTGGCGTCGATGTTGAACCGCAAAAGGCTGCCCTTATCGAAATTATGGGCCCCCTGCAATTGCACGACGAGCAGCACCATGTCTTTGGGCATGGTGGAAGATTTGTACATGCCCAATTTGAGGGGGCTGTCGCCCACGGGAAAGGGTTTCATGGAAATCTGCCGGGTGTTGTCGATCTTGGAGACGGTTTCGGAAATATAACCGTAATATCCGGGTGTCGTGTAGCAACCGACAAATATCAATGCGACAAAAACCGAAACGACGGTAAAAAAGGCTTTCGAAGGTGTCATGGATATCCTCCTTTGAGGAAGAAGTGGTTGATCTTCAATATGGGTTTGGCAACGGGTCGGCCGTATCGGTCAAACGGCGTTCCCGTTTATCTATACCACATTCACCGGTCGGCCCGCTATGAAGGCACGGATATTTTTAACCGTTTCGTCCAGAAGACGTTGCCGGGCGCTCAGCGTGCTCCAGGCCATGTGGGGGGTGAGAAGGCAGTTTCGGGCCCCCAGCAAGGGGTTGTCACGGCGGATGGGTTCGGTGGATACCACGTCAAGG
>JAFDKD010000721.1 GCA_019307165.1 Deltaproteobacteria bacterium
GCGCTAAGCTCATAGTTCATTTGAAAAAGGACGGTCTGTGTGAGTGACGTCCCCGCCGCGATCTTTGTCGAGGCTGGAAAGCCTCTCTCACAGCAGCCGGTTTCTGTCCCTTGCGCCTCTAGCGGTTTTAACCGCGACATGCTCGCTCTGTGCATGAGGCCTGGGAATATGGCGGCTGAAGCCGCTCCTACTGTCCGGGGTTGAAAGCATGTCATCTTCTGGCCGCCGCCATCGGCTCTCCGTCTTCTGTCTTCCGTCCTCTGATCTTTTTCCTTTGCGACCTTCGCGCCTTTGCGAGATAAAATGCCCTCCGTGACGTTTATTATTTCTTTCGCATAGGTTCTACATTTTGATATTTTTTTAATTCCCAATTGTAAAAAATTGCATCAGGCTGTTACTTCCCGGATCGGCAGTGCACGTTCTACCCGAGCCATTCGTTTCGGCGTGTTCAATGCCGCCCAAATATCATTTCGGCGTTGTACATTCAGCCAAAAATCAGCCGCGTTTCCGAAAACTTTTGCAAGCATCAACGCCGTATCCACCGTAACCGACCGTTTATTGTTGCAGATCTCGTTGACAGTCCGCCGACTGACACCCATTGCTTTAGCCAACTGTACCTGTGTAACATTGCTCGGTTTCATAAACTCTTCGATGAGCATCTCGCCGACGGTTACCGGTTTACGTTTGGTGACTATCATTTTCTCACCTCACCTTCTATAACTGTGGGCATCCAGGTAGATACCGTCAGCCTCTCCTCGTTCACTATTCCATTTAAAGATTAAACGGTATTGATTATTAACCCGTATTGAACAACTACCTCTTATCGGAAGCCATTAATCATAGTAACAGTATAACACCCATGGTTACATTTTAAAAGCCATAGTCCCCTTTTCTTCGCGGGACGAAGACGGATTATCCTGTTAATTTTTTCTCTTTTTTTTCTTTAAATCCTTTTCATCCTGTTATCCTGTCAAAATTTCTTTTTTTCTTTGCGACCTTCGCGCTTCTATTTGGCGCGCGGCTCTCAAGACCCGAATTTTTTGTAAAAGTCAAACCCATAAAGCTCCTGCGTCAACCCGGTCAGGTCCGACCACTTCATGGGACCGCCCTTGTCGGGCGGGAACCCGATGCCCCAGATGGCCCCCGTGTCCACCGCGTCCGGCTTGTCCACAACGCCCTTTTCCAAAAGCAGGTTGCCCACCTCCACAAAGGGCCGGAATAATATACTCTGAATTTCCTCAATCTCATAATCCTTCGGGGTGTCGCTCACGGGAATGAGGGGCATGACTTCCGGGTCCACGCTGCCGTCTTCCAGGAAAAAACCCTTGCCCGATTTCTTCCTTCCGAGACGGCCCGCCTTGACCACGTTGTCCAATGTGGCCGGCGGCGCCTGGCCCAGCGATTTGGTGAATACGGAGTGGAGCACGTCCAACCCCACCTCGTCGCACAACCTGATGGGCCCCACCGGCAGTCCGAACCGGGTGATGGCCTCGTCCACCTTGAGGATGGGAACGCCCTCTTCCACCAGTTCGAAGCTCCTGCGCATGTAGGGGAAGAGCATGGCATTGACCACGAAGCCCGGATAGTCGTTGCAGACTACGGGCCGCTTTCGGATGGCCGCGCAGAAGTTGAGCAGGTTGTTCACGGTCTCCGGCATGGTGCTGTCGGTGCGTATGATTTCAAGCAGCTGCATGAGCCAAACCGGGGAAAAAAAGTGGGCCCCGCAGAACCGCCCTGGGTTTTTGACATCCTTTGACAGGGCCGTAATGGGGATGCTGGATGTGTTGCTGGCGATCAGGCAGTCGTCGCCCACCCTGCTGCAAAGCTCCCCATAGACCTCGGCCTTGAGCGCGGGGTCCTCGAACACGGCCTCTATTACCAGGTCAACGTCATTGAAATCGTCGGTCCACTCGCTCACGGTTACGATCCGCGCCAGGCGGTCTTCCACCGAGCCCTTGAGCCGCCCCTTGTCCGCCATGCCCTGGAGGATCTTGCCCACAAACGCCTTACCCGGCTCCAGGGCCTCGTGAAGGTCCTTGACCACAACCGGGACCTGCATATAGCGGAGGATGTCGATCACGATGCCCCGCCCCATGGTGCCGAACCCCAGCATGGCGATCTTCTTCACCGGTTTCGGCTCAAAATCCCTGGGCAGCATGGACGCTGGTTTGTCCGTGCGGGTCTTGAGGAAAAAGGTATTGATAGTGCCTTTGCACTCGGGCACGCGGTTGACCTGGAAAAAGTACTTCAGCTCGGTCTTGAGCCCTTCTTCAAGGGTCTGCTTCAGGCCTTCGTGCATGGCCTTGAGGGCCAGCATGGGCGCGGGGATCTCCCTGCCCCGTGTGGCCTTGAGCACGGCCTGGCGCGCCATGTCCGCTACGGCGTCCACGTCCGAAAAATCGTGCTCCGGCCGTTTCAGATCTGCCTCTCCCGCGATGATCTCCTTCATAAACTGCTTGGCTTCGGCCAAAAGGTCTGCCCCTTCGGGCACCAGCCGGTCCACCATGCCCAGTTCCAGGGCCTTGGCCGGGGGGACCATCCGGCCCTGTAAAATCAACTCCAGGGCGGGGTAGCCGATGAGACGGGGCAGCCGCTGGGTGCCGCCCCCGCCCGGAAAGAGCCCTACCGTGCACTCGGGCAGGCCGATGACGGTCTTCCGTGAATCGGTGGCCAGGCGGGCGGTCATGGGCAGGACAAACCCCGCCCATGTTCTCCATGCGCAGCAGGTACCCGTGCAGCACGGTGACCATGTCGTCCAGGCCTTTCATGTCTTCGGCTTCGGCGACCTCTTTCAGGTTGGCGCCCGCATGAAAGGTGCCGGGCTTTCCCGAGATAAAAATAATGCCGTCGATGTCGGCCTTTTTCGCCTCCAAGTCGTCCATGAGCGCGGCAAAATCCTTCATGGCCGCCTGGGTCCAGGTGTTGACGGCGTCTTCGGGCACGTTGAACCGGACAACGGCCACCTTTCCGTCCATTTCATATGGAAACACCGATTTTTTCTGATTCATGAGTTCCTCCGTTTTTTTTAGATGCGGGTTAATAAAGACCGGTGGGTTATCAAAACAAAAAAATGAAACCGCCCGCTCGCTTCGCTCACTAGATTGACGCAGATGATAAAGATCTTTTCCCCCGGGCGATGTTCCCCGGGGGAAATATCAGACTGCTTCACAGCAGGATATGTCTCCGAAAAAAAGGCTCTTCTCAAGTTCTCATTTGTCCTGTGGACCACCGCGCCCCGGCTTCCGCTTACGTCCGCCTGGTGGACGTAACCGGAAGCCGGGGGCAGAGTTTTCCCCCTGGGAACATCGCCAGGGGGCAATTTCTTTTTCTATCCTTTTTATCTAGCGAGCAACGCGAGCGGGCGGTTAATTTACGTTCCACACGGCGCTAACTGATACGAGAGAGCCCTTTCCTTTCACACTTTTTCTGCTAAAGAATCATAGAACTGAACTCGATTCATTTCAAAGATAAAAAATGCGAGCCCCAACCCAACATATAAACGCAGTCACGTCGGCGTCAATCATTTACAGAAGCGGCTTCAGCCGTGATATCCCCGCTTCTCGGCCACCGTGCGAATCGGTCGCGGTTAAAACCGCTCATACAGGGAAGTGGAATTGCGCAGGGGCGTTATTGTAGGAGCGGCTTTAGCCGCGATACGATCCGGCATGGATGCCGTCTTTGGTCCTTTGCGAGATGACAACCTTCCGTTACGGTTATTTTTTCCTCTCGCCAAGAAAAGACATCAAAAATTTAGAATTGAGAAATTAGAATTTAGAATTTGACAAAGCGAGATATTGACATGTCGTATTCAGTTGACATTTTTTTCTGACACCTGACACCTGCTTGCCGCAGCGTAGCTGCCCTTTAATGAAGCCGGGTCCCACCGCGCTCTGCCTTCCGACCTCTATTCTTTTCCCCTCACCAAGATAATCAAGTTTT
>JAFDKD010000722.1 GCA_019307165.1 Deltaproteobacteria bacterium
GTCGTGGTCTCCGTAGCCGAGCAAACGCACGCGATTGCCACCTACCTGGCGCTGACACACGGCAAGCACGTCTACTGCGAGAAACCGCTCGCCTACAACATCTGGGAAACCCGTCTCATCCGCGAGACCGCTGCGAAGTACCCGAAGCTATCGACGCAAATGGGCAACCAGGGGCATGCCTCGGAAAGCAGGCGCTCGGTCAAAGAAATCCTCGATACCGGCGTCATCGGCCCGGTGCGCGAAGTCCACGTCTGGGCAGGCCGCGCGTGGGGACTCCAGGACGCCGCGTCCGCCGAGAAATTCGACCAGCCTCACGGGTTCTACAACGGCATCCAGATCGTTGACCGGTTCAAGGAGGAGATGCCGATCCCTCCGCACATGAACTGGGACCTGTGGCTCGGACCCGCGCCGGAGCGGCCGTACCATGCGACGTATTTCCCCGGCCCCCGCTGGTACCGGTGGTGGGATTTCGGAAACGGCACCATGAGCGACCTCGGTAGCCACGACAACGACGTGCCGTACACGGTGTTGGACCTCTGGCAGCCCGACGGGAAGGGCGGGAAGGTGTTGGCTCCGCTGACAGTCGAAGCTGTTTCGCACAATGTACCGGTGGCGCACAAGGAACTCGCGCCGGCGACGCTGAGAGCGACCTTTGAGTACGCTGCGGCGGGCTCCCAGCCGGCGCTCAAGCTCGTCTGGCACCAGGGCGACAGCAGGCCGCCAGGGTGGGTAGAGGAGTGGGGCAACCGCGCCAACCTGTTCATCGGCGACAAGGGCATGCTGGTCGGCGGCAGGAATGGGAAGCTGTTGCCCGAGGAGAGGTTCAAGGACTTCCAGACGCCGCCCGAGACGCTGCCCCGCTCGCCTGGCCACTGGGTGGAGTGGGTCAATTATGCCAAGGGCCAGGGGCCAGTACCCGGCTCGAATTTCCAGTACTCCGGTTGGACGACCGAAGCGAACCACCTCGGCAACGTGGCTTACCGGACCGGGAAAAAGATCGAGTGGGACTACCAGAACATGCGCGCCGGCAACGCGCCGGAAGCGGCCCCATTCATCAACAGGCCCGAGTACCGCAATGGCTGGGATAACATCCTGAAGTTCTAACGGCAAATCACTATGCCTTGACAACCTCATGCTTCTGGATGAAATCCGGGTCGATTTCTACGCCTAAACCGGGACCGGTTGGGACTAGGATCTCCCCATCGTCGACTGACAGCGGCGATGTCTGACAATCAAACTGCACGTGCGTGTTCAACCCTTTGAATTCGTGATGAGCCAGTGCATTGGGAAGGGCTGAGACGAAGTGCATCATATAGAGGTAGCCGAGTCCCCCGCCTGACATATGCGGCGTACAGTCCTTTCCGAACGCCTGGGCCATCCGGGCCACTTTCATCGAACGGATCATGCCTCCGAAATAGTAATTGTCCGGCTGAACGATCTGTAGACCGTCATTGGCGATGAGCCAGCGAAACCCGTGCAGGCTGTATTCCTGTTCGCCTCCGGCAATCGGAATCGTCAAGGCCTCGGCAACCTGTTTGGTCTCTTCGTACCAGTCGAAAAGAATGGGTTCTTCAAAGAAACGGTAATCGTACTCTTCCAAGAGTCTGCCCACGCGGATGGCTTCATCCACTGAATAGAAACCGTTTGCATCGGCATACAAAAACATGTCATCGCCAAACGTCTCGCGGATGAGAGGGATGATCGTTTCGGTCCTTCCCTCGGGACCAACGGCGTTGATGTCCGCCGTCATGAACATGAGACCGCCCACCTTTATCTTGAGTGCGTGGGCATTGTATTCCGCCACATCCCTCTTGATCAGTTCCAGGGATTCCTCCACCGATCTCTCACGGTATTCTGTGGCCTGGTAGACTTTGACTCGCGGGTGGTGGATCTCTCCGATCAACTGGCCGATGGACCTACCGGCAATACGTCCCAGCATATCGAGAATGGCAAACTCAATCGTGGCCAGCGGGATGCCGAGAGCCAGGCCGCTCAATCTGAAATTGAGATTGTAGATGTAGACCTTGTCCAACAGCAGATCCAAATCGCGGGCATCTTTTCCGATGAAGAAGGGCTGCAGCCTATGACTGAAGATAGGATAAAGTGAATTCAGCCCGCTGTGACCAACCGAAATCCCCTCTGCGCCGTCAGTTGAACGCACTCGGCACAAGAACCTGTTCTGATGATGAAGCAGTTCGAGAGTTTCGATGACGACAGGAGAGGTGAACAGTTCCCTCTTGAGTACCGGGTCCTTGAGCACCTCATCGAGCCTGGCGTAATCGGGTTTCCGGGCCCCTGAGTCCAGTTTCTGAACTTCTGGGCCGCTGCACGACAACGGCAACGCAGCCAGACCGCCAACCAGGGCGGTATTCATGAACTTACGACGATTCGTTTTCATCATGCGAGTCCTGCTTTCTGTGACCACTGGCTCTGCAAATCATGGGTGCAGTCGTCAATGGTGGAGAGTCCCATTAGGGCAAATGATCGTGGTTGAACACGGCCCCAGCATTTTCCAATTCGCCACGCATGTCAACCCTCTGATAGTGTGATTCTGCCTTCTTCCCGGCTGCGGAACCCGGAGGTAGTGGTGCCACAATCTCTCTGTGTACAGGACCCTATCCGCTTGTCGCTTTGCCTCGATTCTGGGCGTGCTACAATGCAGCCTGTCATGGATGCAGCTCGGTTACCAGCTGACCG